>CAZDYQ010000020.1:0-39608 GCA_964509685.1 uncultured Burkholderiaceae bacterium | reverse complement strand
ACTCGGGATTGACGATCTCGAAGTCCACGCCCGGCCGGATGCGCAGCCCGTAGCGCGCGATGCGCTGCTCGATGACGTTCGGCCGGCCGATCAGCAGGGGCCGCGCAAGCCCCTCGTCGACCACCACCTGGGCGGCGCGCAGCACGCGCTCCTCCTCGCCCTCGGCATAGGCGATGCGATGGTTCGGGCCGCGCCGCGCCATGTCGAAGATCGGCTTCATGAAGTTGCCCGAGTGCCAGACGAAGCGCTCGAGCTGCGTGTGGTAGGCGTCGAAATCCTCGATCGGCCGAGTCGCGACGCCGCTTTCCATCGCCGCCCGCGCCACGGCCGGCGCGATCTTCACGATGAGCCGGGGATCGAAGGGCTTGGGAATGAGGTACTCGGGACCGAAGGCCGTGCCCTCGGCGCCATAGGCGGCCGACACGATGTCGGACTGCTCGAAGCGCGCGAGGTCCGCGACGGCATGGACCGCGGCGATCTCCATCGGCCGGTTGATCGCCGTCGCCCCGACATCGAGCGCGCCGCGAAAGATGAACGGGAAGCAGACGACGTTGTTGACCTGGTTGGGATAGTCGCTGCGGCCGGTCGCGATCACCGCGTCGTCACGCACCGACTTGACCTCCTCCGGCAGGATCTCGGGCTCCGGGTTCGCCAGGGCGAACACCAGCGGCCGCGGCGCCATGCGGGCCACCATGGCGGGCTTGAGCACGCCGCCCGCCGAAAGCCCGAGGAAGGCGTCGGCGCCGTCGATGATGTCGTCCAGGGTGCGCGCATCGGTGCGCTGCGCGAAGCGCGCCTTGTCGGGATCCATCAGCTCGGTGCGACCCTCGTAGACCACGCCGGCGATGTCGGTGACCCAGATGTTCGCGAGCGGCAGCCCGAGGTCGACGAGCAGGTCGAGGCAGGCGAGCGCGGCGGCTCCCGCCCCGCTGCAGACAAGCTTGATCTCGTCGATGCGCTTGCCGACGACGCGCAGGCCGTTCAGCATGGCGGCAGCCACGACGATCGCGGTGCCGTGCTGGTCGTCGTGGAACACCGGGATGCGGAGTCGCTCGCGCAGGCGGCGCTCCACGTAGAAGCAGTCGGGCGCCTTGATGTCCTCGAGGTTGATCGCGCCGAAGGTCGGCTCGAGCGCGGCAATGACGTCGACCAGGCGATCGAGGTCGCGCTCGGCGATCTCGAGGTCGAACACGTCGATGCCCGCGAATTCCTTGAACAGGACGGCCTTGCCTTCCATCACCGGCTTGGCCGCGAGCGGCCCGATGTCCCCGAGGCCGAGCACGGCGGTGCCGTTGGTGACGACGGCCACCAGGTTGCCGCGGGCGGTGTAGCGGCTGGCATGGGCCGGATCGGCCACGATCTCGGCGCAGGCGGCGGCCACACCCGGTGAATAGGCCAGCGCCAGCTCGCGCTGGTTGCTCAGACCCTTGGTGGCGACCACCTCGATCTTTCCGGGCTGGCCCGACTCGTGGTATTCGAGCGCGGCCTTGCGAAGTTGCGGATCCATGGCGCTGTTCCGTCTCGTGGGGAGGAAACGCTTGCTGTGCGTGCGTATTGCGAACGGGCGCAGCGATTATCCTTCATCCTGCGCCCGGCCCGCGCGCCCCGCGCGCGGGCCGCCATCGCACGGCTTTCCGTTTCCTGCCCGCAGCCACCCGCGTGAACCACGCCGACCGCCGCATCGCCCACCTCGACATGGACGCGTTCTACGCGTCGGTCGAACTGCTGTCGCGCCCCGAGCTGGCCGAGCGGCCCGTGGCGATCGGCGGCGCCGGCGATCCTTCCGCCCGCGGGGTGGTGACGACGGCCAACTATGCCGCGCGCCAGTTCGGCATCCGGTCCGGCATGCCGCTGCGCCGCGCCCGCGAGCTGTGTCCCGGGTGCGTCTTCCTGCCGGCGGATTTCGACCGCTACCGTGCCGTCTCGCGACGCTTCAAGGCGGCCGTCACCGAGATCGCGCCAGTGATGGAAGACCGCGGGATCGACGAGATCTACCTCGACCTGGGCGAGGTACCGGGCGTCGAGGTCGAGCGCGGGGCGGCGCTCGGGCGGCGGCTCAAGGCCGCCGTGCGCGAGGCCACGGGGCTCACCTGCTCGATCGGCATCGCGCCGAACAAGCTGCTCGCCAAGCTCGCGTCGGACATGGACAAGCCCGACGGGCTGACCATCCTGGAACACGCCGACCTGGAGACCCGGGTCTGGCCGCTGCCGGTGCGCCGGGTCAACGGGATCGGCCCGAAGGCGGAGGCGCGGCTGGCGAGCCTGGGCATCCACACCGTCGGCGAGCTGGCGGCCGCGCCCGCCGCGATCCTGCATGCGAACTTCGGCGCGCGCTATGCCGCCTTCCTGCGGGACGCGGCGCGCGGGCGCGACGACCGGCCGGTGGTCACCCACAGCGAGCCGGTGTCGTTCAGCCGCGAGACGACGTTCGAGACCGATCTCCACCTGCGGCGCGACTGGCAGGCGGTGGCGGCGATCCTCGCCCGCCTCTGCCAGGGGCTCGCGCAGGACCTCGAGCGGCGCGGCTACGTCGGCCGCACGATCGGCATCAAGGTGCGCTACGACGACTTTCGCCACGTCACGCGCGAGACGACCTGCGCGACGCCCTGCGCCGATGCGGCGACGATCCGCCGTATCGCGTTCGAATGCCTCGCGCGCGCGCCGCAGTCGCGCCGCATCCGGCTCGTCGGCGTGCGCATGGCGAAGCTCTCCCGCGCGGGCAGGACCCCGACCCCCGCGGACGGCTTCCGCGACGGGCCGCGGGTCGGCGAGAACCTCGACCTCTTCTGAGCCCCGCGGGCGCGCCGCTCAGAAGAGCACCGAGGCGCCGGCCTCGGCCGGCCCGACCCGCTCGCGGAAGGTGGCGAAGAGCTCCCGCCCGCAGCCATGCGCGGCGGGCTGCGCCCGCGCCGGCTCCCGGGCCGCCCATTCCTGCGGATCGACCAGCGCCTCGAGCGTGCCGGTCCTCGCGTCCAGCCGGAGGATGTCGCCGTCGCGCACGCGCGCGATCGGACCGCCGTCGATCGCCTCGGGACTGAGGTGGATCGCCGCCGGCACCTTGCCCGATGCGCCCGACATGCGCCCGTCCGTCACGAGCGCCACCCGGTAGCCGCGGTCGAGGAGCACCCCGAGGCTGGGCGTCAGGCTGTGCAGCTCGGGCATGCCGTTCGCCTTGGGACCCTGGAAGCGCACCACGCAGATGCAGTCACGGTCGAGGTCCCCCGCCATGAAGGCGGCGATCACCTCGTCCTGGCTCGAGAACACCCTCGCGGGCGCCTCGACGAAATGCAGCTCCGGCTTCACCGAGGACACCTTGATGACCCCCGTGCCCAGGTTGCCGTGCAGGCGCTGCAGCCCGCCATGGCTCGCGAAGGGGTTCGACACCGGCCGCAGGATGGTCTCGTCGCGGCTGCGCCGTTCCTTCGCCTCGCCCCATTGAAGGCGTCCACGCGAGTCGAGCGTCACCGGCCGGGCATAGGCCTCCAGCCCGGTGCCGTTCACGGTCCTGATGTCCGGGTGCAGCAGGCCGGCCTCGAGCAGCTCGCCGATCACGAAGGTCGTGCCGCCCGCTTCGCGGAAGTCGTTGACGTCGGCCGTGCCGTTCGGGTACACGCGGGCGATCAGGGGGGTGACGTCGGACAGGTCGGAGAAGTCCTCCCAGTCGAGGACGATGCCCGCCGCCTTCGCCATTGCGATCAGGTGGATCGTGAGGTTGGTCGAGCCGCCGGTGGCGTGCAGGGCGACGATGCCGTTGACGAAGGCCCGCTCGTCGAGGATGTGGCCGATCGGGGTGTAGTCGTCGCCGAGCGCCGTGATCGCCAGCGCGCGGCGCACGGCCTCGCGGGTGAGCGCCTCGCGCAGCTCGGTGCCGGGATTCGCGAAGCTCGCGCCGGGAATGTGCAGGCCCATGCATTCCATCAGCATCTGGTTGCTGTTGGCCGTGCCGTAGAAGGTGCAGGTGCCGGGCGCATGGTACGACGCCATCTCGGCCTCGAGCAGCTCCTCCTTCGTCGCCTTGCCCGCCGCATGCGCCTGGCGCACGCGGTTCTTCTCCGGGTTCGAGATGCCCGTGGGCATCGGGCCGCCGGGAACGAGCACGACGGGCAGGTGGCCGAAGGTCGCGGCGCCGATGACGAGCCCCGGGACGATCTTGTCGCAGATGCCCAGGCAGACCGCGGCATCGAAGGCATCATGCGACAGGGCGACGGCCGTGGCGAGCGCGATGACGTCGCGCGAGAAGAGCGACAGCTCCATGCCCGGCCGCCCCTGGGTGATGCCGTCGCACATGGCGGGCACGCCGCCCGCGACCTGCGCCGTCCCGCCGAACTCGCGGGCAAAGGCGCGGATCTTCTTCGGGTAGTCCTCGTAGGGCCGATGGGCCGACAGCATGTCGTTGTAGGCCGTGACGATCCCGATATTGGGCCGGGTGCCGTCGGCCATGTCCGCCTTGTCGGCGGCCGAGCATCCGGCGGTCGTGTGGGCGAGGTTGCCGCAGGCCATCGTCGCACGCCGCGGCCCGGTGCCGCGCGCCTCCTCGATGCGCGCGAGATAGGCGCTGCGGGTCGGGCGGCTTCGCTCGATGATGCGTCGGGTCACCTCCGCCACGCGGGAATGGACGTTCATGGCGATCTCCTTCAGGGACTCCAGTACAGGTGCAACGGACCGGGCCTGCCGAGGACGACGCGAACCGGCATGTCGGCGACCGGTCCGGGCTTCAGGGCACGTTCGAGCACCGCCCTCTTGGCCGATCCGGAAAAGAGCAGGCAGACACGCCGCGCCCCGCGCAGCACGGGAGCCGTGAGGGTAATGCGGGGTTCGGCCGCGCCCGGGGCCTCCACGGGAAGCACGGGCCCGGCATCGTCCGCGAGCGCCTCGGCCAGGCGATCGGCTCCGGGAAACAGCGAGGCGGTGTGACCGTCCTCCCCGAAGCCCAGCACGCACACATCCACGGGCAGCAAGCCGCGCACCCGCGCGGCGACGCGCGCGAGCGCCTCGTCGCCCTCGCCCGCCGGCAGCAGGGAGACGAACTCGGCCGACGCCGCCCGGCCGCGCAGCAGCCGGGCGCGGATCATGGCCTCGTTCGATCGCGGCGAATCGAGGGGAACGCGGCGCTCGTCGCTCGGGACGATGCGCACGCGGGCCCAGTCGAGTTCGCGCCGCGCCAGCGCGTCGAGGAACAAGCCCGGCGTGCTGCCGCCCGCCACGACCAGGCTCGCCGCGCCGCGGGCGGCGATGGCCTCCGCGAGCCAGGCCGCGACGTCGTCGGCGAGCAGGCGCGCGAGCTCGGCCGGCGGCCGCTCGACGATGCGAGGCCCTGTCATGTCAGCGCCCGATCGCCCGCCAGCGGCGGTGGTCGCGATGCATCAGCATCAGCGCATCCTCCGGACCGGAGGTACCCGGGTCGTACGGCTGCGGCAAGCGGCCGTCCTGCTCCCATGCGGCGACGATCGGATCGATCCAGGCCCAGGCGGCCTCGACCTCGTCGCCGCGCATGAACAGCGTCTGGTCGCCGCGAATCACGTCCATCAGCAGGCGCTCGTAGGCATCCGGCATCTGCTTGCCGTCGAGCGCCTCGGCGAAGCTCATGTCGAGCGGCACTTCCATGAGCCGCATGCCCCCCGGCCCCGGTTCCTTGATCGTCATGCGCAGGGTGATGCCCTCGTCGGGCTGCAGCCGGATCACGAGCACGTTGGCCGGGAGCCGGCGCGTCGTCTGCGCGAACACCGAGTGCGGCACCTCGCGGAACACGATCGCGATCTCGGAGAACTGTGCCCGCAGCCGCTTGCCCGTGCGCAGGTAGAACGGCGTCCCCGACCAGCGCCAGTTGGCGACGTGCACCTTCAGCGCGACGAAGCTCTCGGTGCGCGACTCGGTGCGGCCGACATCCTCCAGGTACGAAGCCACGCCCCCCGCGCCCCGATACTGCCCCCGTACCGTGTCCTCGCGGGCGCGCTCGACATCGAAGGGCTCGAGCGCCCGGATTACCTTCACTTTCTCGTCGCGGACCGGATCCGGCGCGAAGCGCGACGGGGGCTCCATCGCGATCAGGCAGAGCAGCTGCATCAGGTGGTTCTGCACCATGTCGCGCAGGGCGCCATAGCGGTCGTAGTACTCGCCGCGGCCCTCGACCCCGATCGACTCGGCGACCGTGATCTGCACATGGTCCACGAAGCGCGCGTTCCACAGGGGCTCGAACAGCGCGTTGGCGAACCGGATCGCCATCAGGTTCTGCACCGTCTCCTTGCCGAGGTAGTGGTCGATCCGGTAGAGCTGCGACTCGTCGAAATGCGCGGCCAGGTGGCGATTGAGGTCCCGCGCGCTCCCGAAATCGTGGCCGAAGGGCTTCTCGGCGACGATGCGCGAATCCGGCGTGGTCACGCCGTGGCGCGCGAGCCGATCGCAGATCGGCTCGAACAGGTTGGGCGCGACGGACAGGTAGAACACGCGAATGCGCGGGCCGGGCTCTCCGAGCCGCGCCACGAGGTCCGCCCAGCCGGTATCGCCCGTCACGTCGAGCTGCAGGTAGTCCACCTGCGCGAGCAGGCGCGCGAGGCAGCCCTCGTCGATCGGGACGCCGGCATGCGCCCGCACGGAGGTGGCGAGCTCCTCCCGGAATGCCTCCGGCGTGTAGGGCGAGCGGGCCAGCCCGATCACGCGCGCGCTGCCGGGCATCTGGCCGGCGAGCATGCGCTTGTAGAGCGCCGGGAAGATCTTCCGGTTGGCGAGGTCGCCGGTGGCGCCGAAGACGACGAGATCGAAGGGATCGACCGGAATGGTGCGAAAGGCCATGGATTCATGATCGCCGCATGGCGGCGATGGCGTCGAGTGGAACCTGGTTGGTGGAGGGTCAGTGGCCGTCGCACGGGCAAGCGGCGCGCCCGTCGGGGCCACCTTGGGCGTGCCCCGTGACAAAGGGTACCAGCCGATGCCGCGGATCGAACAAGGCGCGCGCGCTTTCGCAGGCCGCAGCGACCGCGGGGCCGAACTGCACGGCGACGAGCGCGCCGCGGGCGGCCGGATCGAGGCGCTCGCCATCGATCGCACCGCCGAGCTCGCGCACGACGCGCGCCACCGCCAATGCGAGCGCGCCGTCGCGGACCATCGCGCGCGCGCTGGGCGCGTCCGCCGGGCGCGCGGAAAGCCGGCCGTCGTGGCCGCCGGCGAACCAGTGCACCCGCAGCCGGCGCGCCGAGAAGAGCGCGTCGATGCGCCGCCAGGCCTCGACGAGGCGATCGTGCGGCAGGCGGCAGTCTTCGGGCAGGATCGTCGCCGCCGGGCCCGGTGCCCCGCGCGCCAGCGCGACGCGCAAGTTGTCCACGAGGCGGGCGAGGCTGCCCGCGGCCTCGCCCTGGTCCAGCCGGTCGCCCGTCGCGCGCAGCGGCCGCAGCGACGGCATCGCGCCCGCGGCGCGCGCGCGCTCGAGTTCGGCGCCGAGGCGGGTCGCGTCGTCGCCCTCGAACAGGGCGAGGAGGAGCGCACTCGTGGTCGCCGGCGCGGCGAGCCGCTCGGCGAGCGCCCTGCCCGGTCCGCGCGCAAGGATCGACGCGCCGAAGAGCGCCAGGTCGGTCGGCCTGCGCGCGGCGAGCGCGCCGAGACCGGCGAGACCGGCCGCGAAATCGTCGGCGGCAAGGGCAAGCCACCGTCGATGCGCCGGCCGGCGGTCGAGCCGCAGCCGGATGCGCCGGCTGATCGCCAGCGTCCCGCGCGATCCGGCGAGCAGGCCGGCAAGGTTCACGGCCGCGCCGGCATCGCCGGCTGCGCCGGGAATCGCGCCGAGCGCGATGAACCGGAAGCCGAGGCGCGGCGGGACGCGCCGGGGCCAGTCGCGCACCAGCGCCTCGCGCTCGCGAGCGGCGAGCTCGAACAGGCCCGAGACGAGCGCGGAAGCCCGCGCATCGGCGAGGCGCGTCGAGTCGGTCACCCCGAATGGACCGAAGCGCTGCGCGGTGCCGTCGACGAGCAGTGCCTCCACCGCCTCGACGCACGCCGCCATCGACGGCGCCGAACCGGCCCGCAAGGGGGCGTCCACCCCGAACAGGCCCCCCAGCGTGGCCCCGCCCCGCCCGGGCGCATCGGGCGCGAAGCGCCAGCCATGGGGCGCGACGAGGGCATCGAGCGCGGCCGCCGTCAGCCCGGCCTGCGCCTCGATCCTGCCCTCGACCGGGTCGAACTCGAGCACCTGGTCGAGGCGACGGCAATCGAGCACCAGCGCATCGACGGTGCCGGCGCCCGGCGAGTCGAGCCCGGCGCCGCGCACGGCCACGGGCACGCCCGACTGGGCGGCGATCTCGACGGCCAGCACCAGGTCCGCCTCGTCGGCCGGCTGCGCGAGCGGCCAGCGCCCCGCGCCGGGATCCACGCGTCCGCGCAGCGCGGAGCGGAGGCGGCGGGCGAACCAGGCAGGATCGGTCGGTGGCATGGCGTGGTCGGCGGCGTCGGCCCGAGGGCGGCGGCCATGGCGATCGGTTAAATTGGGGCTTTGATTGTGTCAGGCCCTGCGATGTCCTATCCGCCCCTTGCGCGCCGCACCCGCCGGATCGCGCCCTTCCGCGTCATGGAGCTCGTCGGTCGCGCCGTCGCGCGCGAGGCGGCGGGCCATCCGGTGATCCACCTCTCGATCGGCGAGCCCGACTTCACCGCCCCCGGGCCGGTGGTGGAAGCGCTCGAGTCGGCGGCCCGTGCCGGCCTCGGGCGCTATACCCCGGCCAACGGCACGCCGGCGCTGCGCGCGGCCATCTCGCGCTGGTACGCGGAGCGCTTCGGCATCGACGTCTCCCCGGCGCGCATCGTGGTGACGGCGGGCGCGTCGGGGGCGCTCACGCTCGCCTGCTGCGCGCTGGTCGATCCGGGCGACCGTGTCCTGCTCACCGACCCGGGCTATCCCTGCAACCGGCACTTCGTGAGCGCCTTCGATGGCGAGCCGGTCCTCGTACCGGTCGGGCCCTCGACCCGCTTCCAGATGAGCCGCTCCCTGCTCGAGGCCCACTGGGGCGCGCAGGCGCGCGGCGTCCTGATCTCGACGCCGGCCAACCCCACCGGCACCAGCATCGCCTTCGACGAGCTCGGGGCGATCGTGGAGGCGGTGCGCGAGCGCGGCGGCTTCACCCTCGTGGACGAGATCTACCAGGGACTCGACTTCTCGGGCGACGTCCACAGCGCGCTGTCCCTCGGCGACGACGTCATCGTGGCGAACAGCTTCTCGAAGTACTTCAACATGACCGGCTGGCGCCTGGGCTGGCTGGTCGTCCCCGAGGCGCTGGCGCCGGAGTTCGAGAAGCTCGCGCAGAACCTGTTCATCTGCCCCTCGGCGCTCGCCCAGCATGCGGCGCTCGCCTGCTTCACCCCGCAGGCGCAGGCGATCTTCGACGAACGGCGGGAGTCCTTCCGGGCCCGCCGGGACTACATCGTGCCCGCGCTGCGCGAACTCGGCTTCGGCGTCCCCGTCGAACCCGACGGCGCCTTCTACGTCTATGTGGATTGCAGCCCGTTCTCGGACGACAGCGACGCCTTCTGCGCCGAGATCCTCGAGGCAATCGACGTCTCGCTCGTGCCCGGGACGGACTTCGGCATCAACCAGCCGCAGCGCTACCTGCGGCTGTCCTATGCCACGTCGCGCGAGAACCTCGAGGAGGCCGTGCGGCGCCTGCGCGAATACCTCGGCGGACGCGCGCGCAGGCCGGGCCGCCCGGCCCGGACCTAGAGATTGACCGGCCCCGCGCCCTCGCCGGCCGGCGGCGGGTCGATGGCCGCCGCGTCGCGGCGGTGGTTGACGGACAGGCCGGCCTCGGGCGCGAGGATCGGCGGGCCGCCCTCGGTGGCCGAAGGCTCCGCGACCCGCGACTTGCCGGGGCGGCTCGCGGCCGGCGCGCGAGCGGGCGGCGCGGAAGGCTCGCCCATGGCTATGTCGCCAGGCGCCGCGGCGGCGGCCAGCCGCTCCTGGAAGCGCAGCACCTTGCGCCCGTAGCCGAAGTCGTGCGAGAGCAGCGCCGCGCCGACGTACGACTTCAGCGCGGCGCGTACCGAGCCGTCGCGGGCGATGTAGTCGCGCAGGATGCGCGCGCCGACGCGGATGTTGATCAGGGGATCGTAGGCCTTCTCGATCCCACCGTAGGGCGCGAACTTGTCGCTGTGGACCCGGGCGAGGACCTGCATCAGGCCCTTGGCGCCCTTGGCGCTGCGCGCGCGCGGGTTGAAGCTCGATTCGACCGCCATGACCGCCAGCAGCAGCAGCGGATCGAGCTCGAGCTCGTCGGCCACGATGTAGGCGTACCGCACGTACTCCTGGGTCTCGGACAGCGGCACGCGATAGTGCTGCGCGATGAAGCGCGCGAGGTTGACCTGGGTGGCCGTCAGCGGCCGGACCTCGAGCAGCCCCAGCGCGGAGTATTCGCCGAGGGTGATGGGAACCGGATTGCTCGGGGCCGCCATCAGCAGGTCGATGGACATCACGGACAGCGCGGGCGGCGGGACCGGTCGCACCTCCACCGCGGGCGGACGCTCCGCCGGCGGGCCTGGCGAACGCCACACGCCGAAGGCCGCGCCGAGCGCGACGAGCCCGACGGCCACCGCCACGACGCCGCCCGGGACCCGCGCGCGCGCGTCATCGCGCCCGGGGACCTGGGCCCCTCCCGCGCGATATGCATGGCTCGCGTTCTGCATCGGGCCTCCTGTCGACATGCGCCGACTGCCTGGCACTTCGAGCGAGTGCTTGTCGGTTGTTCGGCGGTCGTCACGATGTCGCCTGCTCCCTGATCCGGCGACGACGACCGTGGGGCACTGTCACACTGAACCCGTTGCGCGGCGGATCACCAAATCTGGCAATTATGTCCGCGTCCGCACGCTATATTCAGTGCCCCGTCGAATCATCCTGAAGGACACGGCGGATTCTAGGAACCGATCGAGCGGCGGGTCAATGCCGGAATCGTCGCGGGAAATGATCCCGATATTCCGCGATTCGAAATCACCAAGGAAAAGCCGGTGAAATACAGTGATTTACGGGATTTCGTTCAGAAACTGGAGCAACTGGGCGAATTACAACGCCTTGACAGGCCGGTTTCACCCCGTCTCGAACTGACCGAACTGGCGGACCGGGTGCTGCGCGCAGGCGGCCCGGCGCTGCTCGTCGAGGCGCCGGTCGAGGGCGAGCGCCGCTTCGGGATGCCGGTCCTGGCGAACCTGTTCGGCACCGCGCACCGGGTCGCGCTCGGCATGGGCGCGCAGTCCACGGAAGAGCTGCGCGGCATCGGCGAGGTGCTCGCCTACCTGAAGGAACCCGAGCCGCCGCGCGGGCTGCGCGATGCCTGGGACAAGCTGCCCATGCTGAGGCAGGTGCTCGCGATGGCGCCGAAGCAGGTGCGCTCGGCGCCTTGCCAGGAGATCGTGCTGGAAGGTGGCGACGTCGACCTGTCGGCGCTGCCGGTGCAGACCTGCTGGCCCGGCGACGCCGGCCCGCTGATCACCTGGGGCCTCGTGGTGACGCGCGGCCCGAGCCGCAAGCGCCAGAACCTCGGCATCTACCGCCAGCAGGTGATCGGACGCAACCGCACCATCATGCGCTGGCTTGCCCACCGCGGCGGCGCGCTGGACTTTCGCGACCACGTGGCGGCGCATCCGCCCGCCGCCGGCCTGCCGCCGCCGTTCCCCGTGGTCACCGTCCTCGGCGCGGATCCCGCCACCATGCTGGGGGCGGTCACGCCCGTTCCGGACAGCCTGTCGGAATACCAGTTCGCCGGCCTGCTGCGCGGGGCGCGCACGGAACTCGCGGCCTGCATCGGTAGCCCGCTGCAGGTGCCCGCGCGCGCCGAGATCGTCCTGGAGGGGAGCATCCGGCCCGATCCGGACGGCAGCGCGAGCCTCGCGAATGCCCGGGCCGCCGGCCTGGAGGTGGACTCGGTCGAGGCGCTTCCGGCGGCGGCGCGCTGCGGCTGGGAGATGGCGCTCGAGGGTCCGTTCGGCGACCACACCGGCTACTACAACGAACGCGACTGGTTCCCGGTCTTCACCATCGACCGGATGACCATGCGCCGCGACGCGATCTACCACTCCACCTACACCGGCCGGCCGCCGGACGAGCCCGCCATCCTCGGGCTCGCCCTGAACGAGGTCTTCGTGCCGATCCTGCGTCGCCAGTTCCCCGAGATCGTGGACTTCTACCTTCCGCCCGAGGGCTGCTCGTACCGAATGGCGGTCGTGTCGATGCGCAAGCAGTATCCCGGCCACGCGAAGCGCGTCATGTTCGGGATCTGGAGCTTCCTGCGCCAGTTCATGTACACGAAGTTCATCGTGGTCACCGACGACGACATCGACGTGCGCGACTGGCAGCAGGTGATCTGGGCGATCACCACGCGGGTGGACCCTGCGAGGGACACGACGCTGGTGGAGAACACCCCGATCGACTACCTCGACTTCGCCTCGCCGGTCTCGGGCCTCGGCTCCAAGATGGGCATCGATGCCACCGGCAAGCTCCCCGGGGAAACCGACCGGGAATGGGGCACGCCGATCCGGATGTCGCCGGAGGTGACCCGGCGCGTCGAGGACATCCTGCGCGATGTCGGCCTGGAGGCGGCGCCGCCGCGCTGAGGCGGCCGTCCGGCGGCGTTTGATCGGCGTCGGGCCGCCATGCTGTAATAATTCGCGGCGATGAGCCTCCTCCACGCGCTCCCTCGCTCCCCGTCCCGATGCCACCGGGCGTCCGGAAGCCGGCGAACGGCGGCCCGCGCCGGCTGACGCCGGGCCCGATTCCCCGACCGGACTGGCGGCCCGCACACCACGGATGCCCTCCTCCATGAAACGCCCGCCTCCCTTCGCGTCGCTCGCCATCCTCGCGCTCCTCGCCGCGCTCGCCGTCGGCGGTGCGCTCGTGGCGACCGCCTCGACGGACGCTACGCAGCAGTCGCCCGACCCCGGGCCCCGCCCGGCGCTCACCGTCACCCTGGCGCAGCCCGTGCGCGGCCCGCTCGCCGAGCACCTTCCGGCCAACGGCAACATCGCCGCCTGGCAGGAAGCCAGCATCGGCGCCGAAGTGGGGGGCCTGCGCCTTGCCGAAGTCCGGGTGGACGTGGGCGACGAGGTCCGTGCGGGCGAGGTGCTCGCGGTGTTCGCGCCCGAGACCGTGGAGGCGGACGTGGCGCAGGCGCGCGCGAGCCTGGCGGAGGCGCGCGCCGCGCTCGCGGAGGCCAGGGCCAATGCCGAGCGCGCGCAGGCGCTGAGCGGCTCGGGCGCCATGAGCCGGCAGCAGATCCAGCAGTACCTTACGGCCGCCCAGACCGCGCAGGCGCGCGTGCAAGCGGCCCAGGCCCTGCTCGATGCGCAGCAGCTGCGGCTCGCCCGCACCCGTGTGGTGGCGCCGGACGCCGGGGTCATCTCGGCGCGCAGCGCGACCGTGGGCGCGGTGGTGAGCTCCGGCACCGAACTCTTCCGCATGGTCCGCAAGGGTCGGCTCGAGTGGCGCGCCGAGGTCACCTCCAGCGACCTTCCGCGGCTGCGGCCCGGCGCGACGGCGATCGTGACCGCCGCGAGCGGGGCCCGGGTGGAAGGCAAGGTCCGCGTGCTCGCGCCCACGGTGGATCCCGTGACGCGCAATGCGCTGGTCTACGTGGACCTGCCCGCGCACCCGGACATCCGGGCCGGCATGTTCGCCCGCGGCGACTTCCTGCTGGGCGAGCACGAGGCGCTCATGGTCCCGCTCTCGTCGGTCGTGGTGCGCGACGGCTTCAGCTATGTCTTCGAGCTGGTCGAGGACTCGCGCGTGGCCATGCGCCGCGTGCGCACCGGCCAGCGGGCCGGCAACGACGTGGAGATCGTCGAAGGGCTCTCGCCCGGGGCGCGGATCGTCAGGCAGGGCGGCGCCTTCCTGAACGACGGAGACCTCGTCCGCGTGGTGGACGGCGCGCAGCCGGCGGCCGGCCCCGGGGAGCCGGCGCGGACCGCGGCGGGGCTGCGCCCATGAACCTCTCGTCCTGGTCGATCAGGAACCCCATCCCGGCGGCG
Source organism: uncultured Burkholderiaceae bacterium (assembly GCA_964509685.1). Classification (GTDB taxonomy): domain Bacteria; phylum Pseudomonadota; class Gammaproteobacteria; order Burkholderiales; family Burkholderiaceae_E; genus JAMLIN01. Next base: position 25,619 of record CAZDYQ010000020.1, on the reverse strand, counting down.
ATGCTGTTCGTGCTGCTGACGCTGGGCGGCCTGCTCTCGTTCCGCGCCATGAAGGTGCAGAACTTTCCCGACATGGACCTGCCCATCGTCATCGTCACCGCCGCCCTCCCGGGCGCGTCGCCGGCACAGCTCGAGTCGGACGTCGCGCGCAAGATCGAGGACTCCATCGCCACGCTGCAGGGGCTGCGCCACATCACCTCGACCCTGACGGACGGCACCGTGACGATCGGCGCCGAGTTCCGGCTCGAGAAACCGGTCCAGGAGGCGGTGGACGACGTGCGCTCGGCCGTCTCGCGCGTGCGCGCGGACCTGCCGGCCGACCTGCGCGATCCCGTGGTCACCAAGCTGGAGCTCTCGAGCCAGCCCATCCTCGCCTACGCGATCGCCTCCAGCAAGCTGGACGACCAGGAGCTCTCCTGGTTCGTGGACGACACGCTGACGCGTCGCCTGCTCACCGTGCCCGGGGTCGGCGCGGTCACGCGCGTGGGCGGGGTCGCGCGCGAAGTCCGGGTGGCGCTCGACCCGGCGCGCCTGCAGGCGCTGGGCGCCACCGCCGCCGAAGTCTCGCGCCGCCTCCGGGAGGTGCAGCTGGAGAGCGCCGGCGGGCGCGCCGAGCTGGGCGGGGCCGAGCAGCCGCTGCGGACGCTGGCGACGCTGAGGACCGCGCAGGAAATCGCCGCCCTGGAGATTCCCATCTCGGGCGGTCGCCATGTCCGCCTCGACCAGGTCGCGACCGTCACCGACACGGTCGCGGAGCCGCGCGCCGCCGCCCTCCTCGACGGCAAGCCCGTCATCGGGTTCGAGGTGTCGCGAAGCCGCGGGGCGAGCGAAGTGGAGGTGGGCGCCGGCGTGCAGGCGGCGCTCGAGCAGCTGCAGGCGGACTTCCCGGACATCGAGTTCAGGAAGACGGTGGACTTCGTGGACATCGCGCAGGACGAGTACGACGGCTCCATGCGCCTGCTCTACGAAGGCGCCTTCCTCGCCGTCGTGGTCGTCTGGTTCTTCCTGCGCGACTGGCGCGCGACCATCATCTCCGCGGTGGCGCTGCCGCTGTCGGTGATTCCCGCCTTCATCGGCATGTACGTCCTCGGGTTCTCCATCAACATCATCACCCTGCTGGCGCTCTCGCTGGTGGTGGGGATCCTGGTGGACGATGCCATCGTCGAGGTCGAGAACATCGTGCGCCACCTGCGCATGGGGAAGACGCCCTACCAGGCGGCCATGGAGGCGGCCGAGGAGATCGGGCTGGCGGTCATCGCCACCACCTTCTCCCTGATCGCGGTGTTCCTGCCGACCGCATTCATGAGCGGCATCGCCGGGCGGTTCTTCAAGCAGTTCGGCTGGACCGCCTCGCTCGCGGTGTTCGCCTCGCTCGTGGTCGCGCGGCTGCTCACGCCGATGATGGCGGCCTACATGCTCAGGCCGATCGTGACCGCGAAGGCCGAGCCACGCTGGCTCGCCGGCTACATGGTGCTCTCGCGCTGGTGCCTGTCGCACCGGGTGCTCACGCTCGCGGGTGCCTTCCTCTTCTTCGCGGGCTCGCTCGCGATGATCCCGCTGCTGCCCTCGGGCTTCATTCCCGCGGACAACAATGCGCAGACGCAGGTGGTCCTCGAACTGCCGCCGGGCAGCAAGCTCGAGGACACGCGCGCCGTCGTCCAGGCGGCGATGCAGCGGGCGATGGACGTCGGCCACGTCGAGAGCATCTACGCCACCATCGGCGGCGGCTCGGCCGGCGCGGATCCCTTCGCCGGCGCCGGCCAGGAGGAGGATCCGCGCCGGGCCACCCTCACCTTGCGCATGGCGCCGCGCAAGGAACGACCCCGCAAGCAGGTGATCGAGGAGCGACTGCGCGCGACGATGCAGGAAATTCCCGGGGTGCGGGTCAAGGTCGGTCTCGGCGGCTCGAACGACAAGTACATCCTCGCGCTGTCGAGCGACAACCCGCAGGCGCTCGCCGATGCGGCGCGGGAGGTCGAACGCGACCTGCGCACGATCCCCGGCATCGGCGGCATCAGCTCGACCGCCAGCCTCGTGCGGCCCGAGATCGCCGTGCGGCCCGACTTCGCGCGCGCCGCCGACCTCGGAGTGACCAGCCAGGCGATCGCCGAGACCCTGCGCGTGGCTACCGTCGGCGACTACGAGCAGTACCTGCCCAAGCTCAACCTGCCGCAGCGCCAGGTGCCGATCGTCGTGCGGCTGGACGACGCGGCACGCGAGGACCTGTCCGTGCTCGAGCGCCTGGCAGTCCCCGGGAAGGACGGGCCGGTCCGCCTGGGCGAGGTAGCCCGCCTCGAGCTGGCGGGCGGTCCCGCGGTCATCAGTCGCTACGACCGCTCGCGCAACGTGAACTTCGAGATCGAGCTGGGCTCACGGGGCCTGGGCGAGCTCACCGCGGCGGTGCGCGAGCTGCCCGCGGTTCGCAACCTGCCCGCCAGCGTGCGCCTGATCGACGTGGGGGACGCCGAGGTCATGGGCGAGCTGTTCGAGAGCTTCGGCCTGGCCATGCTCACGGGCGTGGTGTGCATCTACGTGGTGCTGGTGCTGCTGTTCAAGGACTTCCTGCAACCCGTGACCATCCTGGCCGCCCTCCCCCTGTCGCTGGGCGGCGCCTTCGTTGCCCTGCTCCTCGCCGGGCAGAGCTTCTCGATGCCGTCGCTCATCGGGCTCATCATGCTCATGGGCATCGCGTCGAAGAACTCGATCCTGCTCGTGGAGTACGCGATCGTCGCCCGGCGGGGACACGACGGCAGCGACGGCCGGCCCGCCGTGCCGGGGATGAGCCGCATGGATGCCCTGCTCGACGCCTGCCACAAGCGTGCGCGGCCCATCATCATGACGACGCTGGCGATGGGCGCCGGCATGACGCCCATCGCGCTGGCGCTCGGTGACGCCGACATGAGCTTCCGCTCGCCCATGGCGGTCGCGGTTATCGGCGGTCTGATCACGTCCACCGTGCTGAGCCTGCTGGTCGTGCCGGCCGTCTTCACCTACGTGGACGACCTCGAGCAGTGGCTGCGACGCCGGTTCGCCGCGCTCGCCGGGCGCAGGGAGCTGCCGGCGGCTAGCCCTTGATGTAGACGTAGCGAAGGAACTCGTCCTGCGCGTCGCGCGAGGCGCCGGCATGCGGGCTGTTGACCAGCATCGACACCGCGTAGCGACTGCCGGACGCCGCATCGACGTAGCCGGCGATGGCGCGGACGTTCTCGAGGCTGCCGGTCTTGATCCAGCCGTTGCCCCTCACCGGGTGGTCGCGCAGCCGGTGGCGCATCGTCCCGTCCACCCCGACGATCGGCAGCGAGGCCCGGAAGAGGTCGGCATACGGGCTGTTCGCGGCATCGCGCAGCAGCCGCACCTGGGCCGCCGCGCTCATGCGCTCGCGCCGCGACAGGCCGGAGCCGTTGTCGAGCACCAGTTCGGGGAAGTCGAGTCCGCGCTGCTCGAGCCAGCCGAGCACGGCCAGCCGCGCGCGATCGATGGTCGCCGGCAGCTTCATGACGTCCGCCGCCACCTGCAGCAGGAGCTGGCGGGTCATCACGTTGTTGCTCGTCTTGTTGACGTCCACCGCCACCTCGGCGAGCGTGCGCGGCGATTCCCACACCAGCCAGGGCTTGCCCCTGGCCGCGCCGGTCTCGACGCGCGTCATTCCGTCCCACTCGCCGCCCGACTCCAGCCAGGCCGCCTTGAAGAAGCCGTGGATATACTGGCGGTGGCTCAGCACCGCCGCGAACGTGCCCCGCCGGCCGCAACCGGCCGAGTACCGGCCCGTCAGCTCGACCAGCGCGCGCCGTTCGTCGCTGCGGTCGAGGATCAGCACGCTGTCGGGCCCGTGGCGGCACCGGCCCGGCACGAGCTTCACCTTGTTGACGATCTTCACGTCGGCGAGCGGCGGATCGAGCTCGATCGCCAGTCCCTTGCGGCCCGGCGTGAAGACGAAGCGCGTGGACTTGAAGTTCATCAGCGCCGGATACGGCGTGACGTTGTAGGGCCGGGTGAGCTCGCCGTCGATCGGTGCCAGCCGGTCGGGATCGAGGTCGTAGAGCGAATCGTCGATGACGAGGTTGCCGTCGATGCGGCGAAGGCCGGCGGCGCGCATCTTCGCGACCAGCGCGAGCATGTCCTCGATGACGAGCTTGGGATCGCCGCCGCCGCGCAGCACGAGGTCCCCGTCGAGCCGGTCGCCGTCGAGCAGCCCGGTCAGGTACACGCCGGTGCGCCAGCGGTAGTCCTGCCCGAGTATGCCGAGCGCCGCATAGGTGGTGAGCAGCTTCATGGTCGAGGCCGGGTTGAACGCCCGGTCCTCGTTCCAGCGCGCGAGCGGGGGCCCGCCATCGAGCGGCACCGCCAGCAGGCCGAAGTCGTCGAGGCCGACGCCGGCCTGGCGCAACATGGCGATCACGGACGAGGGCGCCCCGGCCGCCTGTTCGTCCACGGCCGGACGCTTGGCCGGCGATCCGGGCGCCAGGGACTCGCCGGCCGCGCCGGGCGGCGGGAACAGGCCCGCCACGAGCGCGAGCACGACGACCGCGACGAAGTCGCGCAGCCGACGCGCGGCCTTGATACCGCTCAACATCCGTGGATCCATCCCTCGCTACACTGGTTCCAGGTATCCGGGCGGGTTCGCCCGCCCGCGCGCCTGCCGCTTCCTCACTCCGGAACCCGACGCCATGCGCAGCGAAGTATCCCATGCAGCCATTCCCGCCCAGCCGCGCCTTGCGACGGCCGGCGCCCCTGCCGCGCCGGCCGGCGACATCGGCGGGGCGGCCGGCCACGTCGCGCCGCCGACGGTGATCGGCGCGGGAGAGATCGAGATCGACCGGGGACTGATCCAGCGCTTCGGCGGCCGCGCGCCGCGCTACACGTCGTATCCGACCGCCGACCGCTTCCACGACGGCTTCGGCCCGGCCGACTACCGGCGGGCGATCGTCGAGCGCGCCGACCGGCGCGGCGAACCCCTCGGGCTCTACTTCCACATCCCCTTCTGCCGCCGCATCTGCTACTACTGCGGCTGCAACAAGATCGGCTCGCGCCACCAGGAGGCGTCGGCCCAGTACCTCGATGCGCTCGAGGTCGAGCTGCGACTGGTCGGCGACCTGCTCGGCTCGCGCCAGTCCATCTCGCACCTTCATTTCGGCGGGGGCACGCCGACCTTCATGCTGGACGACGAACTCGCCCGCCTCTTCGGCATGATCGACCGCCACTTCGACCGGGCGGCCGACGGCGAGTACTCGATCGAGGTCGATCCGCGTACGGTCGATCGCGAGCGCCTGCGGGTGTTGCGCGACATCGGCTTCAACCGCGTGAGCCTCGGTGTCCAGGACTTCGACGAGGAAGTCCAGCGGGCGGTCAACCGGATCCAGCCCTACGAGCAGACGCGTGCGCTGATGGAAGCGGTCCGCGAGCACGGCTTCCGCTCGATGAACGTCGACCTCATCTACGGCCTGCCGAAGCAGCGCATCGAGGGCTTCGAGCGGACCATCGAGCGGGTCGTCGCCGCGGCGCCGGACCGCGTGGCGCTCTACCAGTACGCGCACCTGCCGCAACTCTTCAAGCCGCAGCGCCGCATCCACGAGGAAGACCTGCCCGACGCCGACACGCGCGCGGCGCTGTTCGCCCGGGCCGTGGCGCGGTTCCGCGAGGCGGGCTATGTCTATCTCGGGCTCGACCATTTCGCCCGCCACGACGACGAGCTCGCCGTCGCGCAGCGCGAGGGTCGCCTGCACCGGAACTTCCAGGGCTATGCCGCGCACGACGCCGGCGACCTGCTCGCCTTCGGTGTCTCGGCCATCGCGTCGGTGGGCGACGTCTACGCCCAGAACGAGAAGGGGCTGCCCGCCTACTACGCGCGCCTCGAGCAAGGCGAGCTGCCGACGGCGCGCGGCATCCGCCTCGACGCGGACGACCGCATCCGCCGGGACGCCATCCAGGCCATCATGTGCGACTTCCGGCTCGACGTCCGCGCGCTCGAGCGGCGCCACGGCGTTGCCGAGGGCTACCTGGACGATGCGCTCGAGCGGCTCGTCCCGATGGATCGCGCGGGTGCGATCCGGATCGAACCCGGCGACGTGGTGCAGGTGTTGCCGCGCGGCCGGCTGCTGGTGCGCGCCGTCGCCGCGAAGTTCGACCGCTACCTGCAGCAGGCTCCGGCGAGCGGCACCTATTCGAAGCTCGCCTGAGGGCGCGGCGATCGCGCTAGACTAGGCGCCCAGGAGAACTCGACCCCGCGGGAGCCGACCGATGCGCCCGGTTGCGATCCTCGTCGCCTGGCTGGCCGGCATCCTCGCCGCGCCCGCCGCGCTCGCCCAGCCCATGATCATCGACTGCTTCGCCCCGACCGATTGCCGCCGCGCGATCGGCGACGCGATCAGCCCGGCGTTCGCCCGCGCCGTCGAGCCGGCCCGTCATCGGCTCGTCGTCTTCGGCAGCGTGCATCGCTGGTCCTCCGATCGCGGGGCGGCCTATGCGGTGGCGGGCGTCGCGGAACGGGTGGAACACGAGGGCGCCGACCTCACGCTGCTGCCACTGATGCGCTGGTCCGCGAGCGTCCCGCTGGAGCGCGCCGGCATCACCGAGGCCGACGAGCGCCGGGCGCTCGACCAGGCCGTGCGGGCCGCGGTGGATCGAATGATGCAGGCCTGTGCCCGCAGCCCGGCATGCGAGGTCCACAAGCCCTATCGCGGGAAGCGCCCATGAGCGAGGAACTGTCGAAGATCCGCAAGGAATACGAGGCCGGGGCACTCGACGAGTCCGATCTCGCGGACTCGCCCTGGCCGCTCTTTCGCGCCTGGCTGGAGGAGGCCATCGCGCAGCGCGATCGCGTGCCGGAACCCACGGCGATGACGCTGGCGACCGTGAGCCCCGACGGCCGGCCCTCGACCCGCGTCGTCCTGCTGAAGGACGCCGACGAGCGGGGCCTCGTCTGGTACACCAACTACAACAGCCGCAAGGGCCGCGAACTCGCGGCGAATCCGCACGCGGCGATCCAGTTCCACTGGGTCGCCCTGGAGCGGGTCCTGCGCATCGAGGGCCTCGTCGAGAAGTCGGAGCCCGAGGCCGCGGACGCGTACTTCGCAAGCCGTCCGCTCGCGGCGCGCATCGGCGCGTGGGCCTCGGAACAGAGCGAACCGATCGCCTCGCGCGCCGTGCTGGTGGCGCGCGCCGCCGAGTTCGGCATGAAGTTCGGCCTCAATCCGCCGCGGCCGCCCCACTGGGGCGGCTACCGCCTGAAGCCCGACCGTTTCGAGTTCTGGCAGGGACGCGCCTCGCGCCTGCACGACCGGATCCGCTATCGCCTCGACGAATCCGGCCGCTGGATCCGCGACCGCCTGGCCCCCTAGCGGCGCGTGGCGCGTCGAAGGGCTGTCAACGATAGACGAGGACCGGGATCTTGCAGTGGGTGAGCACCTTCTGCGTCTCGCTGCCGAGCAGCAGGCCGGCCACTCCGCGGCGTCCATGCGAGGCCATGAAGATCAGGTCGCACTCCTTGCGTTCGGCCATGTCGATGATCGCCTGCCAAGGCTGGTCGTAGACCGCGGTGGCCACCTCGCACGGCACGCCCGCGGCCTTGGCGCGGTTCTCCACGTCCGACAGGATCTCCGCCGCATAGGCGCGGATCGTTTCCTCGTACTTGTCCTCGGAGAAGAACTGGGCCGACGGCATCTCGGCGATGGGCGGCACGCGAAACGGCGGCTGCACGTTCATCGCCACGATGCTGGCGCCGTGGATCTTCGCGAGGTCGATCGCGCCGTCGACCGCCTTGCCGGAGAGCTCCGAACCGTCGGTCGGTACGAGAATCTTCTTGAACATGGCACTTCCTCCTGGTCGCTTGTGGGTACAGCCCTGCCCGCTGTTCCTGCCCTCGCCGGCCGGCTCGTTCCATTATCCCCAGCAAGGGCGCGCGCGTGTTGACCATTGTCAGCAATTCCAGCGCCCGCGCCTCCGGGTCGCGTGCCGGGAGCGGCGCGCCCGCGCCACCGCGCGGGGCGGCCGCGCGAGCGCTTAGAATGCGCGGTACGCCCGGGCCGCCGCCGGACCCGGGACCCGATGACAGGCAGGAGACAGCCGCACATGCAGTTCGACTTTCCCTACTTCCGGCCGCCCGACGGCGCCGAGGACCTGCGCGCCGAGGTCCGCGAGTTCATTGCGAAGGAGCGCGCCGAAGGCCGCTGGCAGCGCCGGGGCGACTTCGCGACCCACTACGATCCCGATTTCTCGCGAAGGCTCGGCGAGCGCGGCTGGATCGGCATGACGTGGCCCAGGGCCTATGGCGGCGGTGAGCGCAGCATGCTCGAGCGGCTCGTCGTCACCGAGGAACTGCTCGCGGCGAACGCGCCCGTGGCGGCGCACTGGATCGCCGACCGCCAGAGCGGTCCCCTCATCCTGCGCTTCGGCTCGGAGGAGCAGCGCCGCAAGTACCTGCCCGAGATCGCGGCCGGCCGGTGCTTCTTCTCGATCGGCATGAGCGAGCCGGACTCGGGGTCCGACCTCGCGTCGGTGCGAACGCGGGCGGTCAAGGTGGACGGCGGCTGGCTCATCACCGGTCGCAAGGTCTGGACGACCTTCGCCCACGAGAACCACTACGCCATCACCCTCGTGCGCACCGGCGAGCGCGAGGAGTCGCGCCATGCGGGCCTGAGCCAGTTCATCGTGGACCTGAAGAACACGAAGGGACTGACCATACGCCCGATCGTCAACATGGCCGGCACGCACGAGTTCAACGAGCTCACCTTCGACGAGGCCTTCGTCCCCGACGACGCCCTCGTGGGACAGCCGGGCAACGGCTGGACGCAGGTGACCAGCGAGCTCGCCTACGAGCGCAGCGGCCCGGAGCGCTACCTGAGCAGCATTCGCCTCGCGGAGGCGCTGGTGGGCGCGGCCGGCAAGAGCCCCGAGCCGCGAGTGCTCGAAGCCATCGGCAGGCTTGCCGCCCGCCTGTGCGCGCTGCGCGGGATGTCGCTGGCGGTGGCGGCGATGCTTCACAACGGCGAGATGCCGAACCTCGAAGCGGCGCTGATCAAGGACCTCGGCAATGCCTACGAGCGCGAGCTGATCGAGGTCGCCCGCAACCTGCAGCCGGCGCTTCCGGCGATCGACACCGAGTTCGACGAGGCGCTCGCCGAATGCACGATCTATTCGCCGTCCTGGATGCTGCGCGGCGGCACGCGGGAGATCCTTCGCGGCATAGTGGCGCGCGGGCTCGGCCTGCGTTGATGGAGACGACACGATGAGCACGAACAATCCCGCGATCCCGCTCACCCTGTACGACCCCATGGTCGCCGAGGCCGCCGAGCGCCTCTTCGGCAAGCTCGGCCCCGAGGCGCGCCTGGCCGCCGACCGGGGCGAGCCCGCGGAGGCGCTGCGCACCGCCGTCGCCGAGGCCGGGTTCTGCGAGGCCCTGGGTGGACTCGATGCCGGCGGCGACTGGCCGGCCGCCGCCGCGATCCTGCGGGCGCAGGCACGCCATGGCGCGCCGATCGACATGGCCGACGAGCTGCTGGCCAATGCCCTGGGCGGCGAGCCCGACGACGCGGCCTCGGCCGGCGCCACCGAGGGCCGCCGGCGGCGCGCCATGGCGCTGGCGCGCTGCATCCAGGCGGGCGGCGCGATGCAGGCGGCGCTCGAGATGAGCATCCGCTACGTGGGCGATCGCAAGCAGTTCGGCCAGGCGCTCGCCCGGTTCCAGGCGATCCAGCACTCGCTCGCGGTCACGGCCGAGCTGGTCGCGGCCGCCGAAAGCGCGACGAACTTTGCGATCGCCTGCGTGATCGAGGAGGGCATCGACAGCGACCGGAGCAGCGCCGCGATCGATGCCGCGACCGTGGTCGTGTGCGACGCGATCCGCTCGGTGCACGAGAACTGCCACCAGGTGCACGGCGCGATCGGGTTCACGATCGAATACGGCCTGCACCATCACACGCTCGACCTGCTGCGCTGGCGCGACGACCTCGAGGCCTGCACCGGCGGGCCGATGCGCTGCGCGGAGCGGCTCGGCGCGGCGGTCGTCGCCGAGGGTGGCCTGTGGCTCACCGTGACGGACATGCAGCGGCTCGCGCCGAGGGCGTCATGAGCGGCGCCTGGCGCATCTACGGGGCGGAGATGTCCCCGTACTCGGTGAAGGTCCGGGCCTACTTCCGGTACAAGGGCCTGCCGCACGAATGGATCGTGCGCACCGGCGAGCGCATGGCGGAGTTCAGTTCGCTCGCCAAGCTGCCGCTGATCCCGCTCGTCGTCGATCCCGACGGCGTGCCGGCGCAGGACAGCACGCCGATCATCGAGGCGGTCGAGGCGCGCCACCCGGAGCCGTCGATCCATCCCGCGGATCCCGTCGCCGCCTTCGCGTCTGCGCTCCTCGAGGAATACGGTGACGAATGGGGCAACAAGTGGATGTTCCACCTGCGCTGGGCGCGCGAGGTGGACCAGCTTGCCGGTGCCACCCGGATCGCGCGCACCCTCGAGCCGGATTCCGGCGAGGAGCGGCACCGCGCCATCGCGACGCAGGTGCGTGAACGCATGGTCGGGCGCGTGGGATTCGTGGGATCCAATGCCGGCACCGCCCCGATCATCGAGGCGTCGTTCGTCGATGCCCTGCGCCTGCTGGAGCGACACCTCGCCGCGCGTCCCTACCTCTTCGGCGGCCGGCCCGCGTTCGCCGACTTCGGCCTCTGGGCCCAGGTGCGCACCGCCTTCACCGACCCGACCGGGTACGGCATCATCGCGAACCGCACGCCCGGGGTCCTGGGCTGGATCGCGCGCATGGAATGGCCCCGCGCCGAAGGCCCGTTCGAGGACTGGGCGAGCCTGGAGCCGACGCTCGGGCCGCTGTTGCGCGACGAGGTCGCCGCCCGGTTCCTGCCCTGGTCGCTCGCCAACGCGGCGGCGATCGCGGCCGGCCGGGAGGAGTTCACGGTCCGGCTCGCGGACGGGCCGTGGACCCAGGCGCCGCAGAAGTACCATGCCCGCTCGCTTGCACGCCTGCGCGAGCGCAGGCTCGCGTCGCCGGCGCTCGCCGAAGTGGATGCGATGCTGGCCAAGTGGGCATGCCTCGAGCCGCTCGCCGGGGAAGCGCCGCCGGCGGCCTGAGGCCGTCCGCGGCGCCCGCCCCGGCGCGGCTCAGGTCGCCGCGCCGCGCGCCTCGTCCTCCCGGGCCTGCAGGACGCGCCACAGGACCTTCCCCGAGCCCGACTTGGGCAGCGTATCGACGAAGGCGACCTCGCGCGGCACCTTGTATGCCGCCATGTGCTCGCGCGCCCAGGCGATCAGGTCCTCCGCCCGGACGCGCCCGACGGCCTGCGGACGCAGCACCACTACCAGCTTCACCGACTCGCCGCGGTAGGCGTCCCGGGTGGCAATGATGCAGGCTTCCTGGACGTCGGGATGCTTGTAGAACATCGCCTCGACCTCGGCGGGCCACACCTTGAAGCCGGAGGCGTTGATCATGCGCTTCAGGCGGTCGGTGATGAAGAAGTAGCCGTCCTCGTCCATGCGCCCGAGGTCGCCGGTACGGAAGTACCGCCTGCCCTCGAACTGGACGAACGCCGCCTCGGTTTCGGCCGGCCGCCGCCAGTAGCCGAGGAAGACCTGGGGTCCCCGCACGATGATCTCGCCCTGCTCGCCCGTGGGCACCTCGGCGAGCGTCTCCGGGTCGATGACCCTCGCGTCCACCCCGATGTACGGGATGCCGAGGCACTGCAGCTTGGGCGCGTCCGGGGGATTGGAGTGCGAGGGAGCGGCCGTCTCGGTGAGGCCGTAGCCTTCCGCATAGTCGAGCCCGTACTGCGCCTTGAGGCGCTCGGCGATGGCCGCCGGCATCGCCGCCCCGCCACCGCTGATCGAGCGCAGGCTCGACAGGTCGAACTTCGCGAAGTTCGGGCTCGCCAGCAGGTCGATGATCATCGTCGGGATGTTCGTCCATGCCGTCACGCGATGGCGCGAGATCAGCAGTCCGGCGAGCTCGCGGTCCCAGCGCGGCATCAGCACCACCGTGCAGCCGAGGTAGGCCGGCACGTGCGCGTAGAACACCATCCCCGTGATGTGGAACATCGGCACCACGCCGAGCGTCACGTCGGCCGCGCTGGTGTTCGCCCACAGGGGGCTCGCGACGACGTTGTGCCCGATCGTCCGGTGCGAATGCATGCAGCCCTTCGGCTTGCCGGTCGTGCCCGACGTGTAGCACAGCGCCACCAGGTCGTCCGGCTCGCCCGCATAGGGCGGCGGCCGGTGGCCGGCGCGCATCGCATCACCCCAGGGGCTCGCCCAGTCCGGCAGGACCGGGTCGGCCTCCAGCCAGGGACGCCAGGCCTCCGGGGGTCGCTCTTCCGGCGCCAGCGCACCGAGGTCGGCATGGTCGAGGTAGCGCACGACCAGCGCCCTCGAGAGCCGGGACCCGGCCGGCAGGCCCGCCTGCGCCTTTTCGAACTCGGGCAACAGGTCGGCGGCGACGATGGCCACGCGCGCCTCGGGATCCTCGATGTAGTGCGGCAGCTCGTCGGCACGCGTCATGGGATTGACCGGCACGACCACCCCCCGCGCCCGCAGGATCGCGTAGAACGCGATGACGTACTGGGGCGAGTTCTGCATGCAGAGCAGCACCCGGTCGCCCGGCGATACGCCGGCCGCCTCGACCAGCCAGCCCGCCAGCGTCTCGGCCGCATCGCGGACCCCGGACCACGTGATGCGGCCACCGAGGAAGATGTAGGCGTCGCGATCCGGATAGCGCTTCGCCGTGATGGCCAGGTTGTCCCAGAGGGTGGTCTGCGCCGGCGGTATGCCGTGCGGCACGCGCGAGGGCCAGGACCTGAAATGCGGCCGGTCCGGCGGCGCCTGCATGATCTCCTCCATCCTCTCCCCCTCTTCCCCTCAGACGATGCGGATCTTCAGGTCCGGCAGGCCGTCGACATGGGCATGCAGTATCGCCCCCCGCTCGACCGGCCCGACTCCCTCCGGCGTTCCGGTGAAGATCAGGTCGCCGGGCACCAGGTGGAAATACTCCGACAGGTAGGCGATCGTCTCCGGGATCGACCAGATGAGATGGTCGATGGAGCTAGACTGCCGGCGCTCGCCGTCGACGTCGAGCCATATCGCGGCGCGCGCGATGTCGGGCACCTCGCCCGCCGCGACGAGCGCTCCCATCGGCGCGGAGGCGTCGAAGGCCTTGCCGAGCTCCCATGGCCGCCCCTTGTCGCGCATGGCGAACTGCAGGTCGCGGCGCGTCATGTCGAGCCCCACGGCGTAGCCCCAGACATGGTCGAGGGCCTTCTCCACCGGGATGTTGGCGCCCTCGCGCCCGATCGCCACGACCAGCTCGACCTCGTGGTGGTAGTTGCTCGTCTTCGGCGGGTACGGGATCGGCGCGATGGTGCCCTCGGGAACGGAAACCACCGCGTCGGCCGGCTTGCAGAAGAAGAACGGCGGGTCGCGATCCGGATCGAATCCCATCTCGCGGGCGTGGGCCGCATAGTTGCGGCCCACGCAATACACGCGCCGCACCGGGAAGCGATCCCGGGTTCCGTGCACCTCCGCCAGCGGCGGTTCGGGCAGCGGGACGACATTGGCCATCCTGGCCTCCTTCAGGCGAGGCGTTCGACGATCGTGACGTTGGCCATGCCCCCGCCCTCGCACATGGTCTGCAGGCCGTAGCGCTTGCCACGGTTGCGCAGCGCATGGACGAGCGTGGTCATGAGCTTGGCGCCGGAGCCGCCGAGCGGGTGGCCGAGCGCGATCGCCCCGCCGTTGACGTTGAGCCGGTCCATGTCGGCGCCGAGGCTCTTCACCCAGGCGAGCGGCACGGACGCGAAGGCCTCGTTGACCTCGTAGAGGTCGATGTCCTCGAGCTTCATGCCGGCCCTGGCGAGCGCGCGCTCGGTTGCCGGGATGGGCGCCTCGAGCATGATCACCGGATCGTGCCCGAGCACGCTCATGTGGTGGATGCGGGCCATCGGCTCGAGACCGAGCTGCCTGAGGCCGCGCTCGTTCACGACCAGCACGCCCGCGGCGCCGTCGCAGATCTGGCTCGCGGTGGCCGCCGTGATCCGCCCCCCTTCGGCGAGCAGCTTGACGCCGGCGATGCCCTCCAGCGAGGCATCGAACCGGATTCCCTCGTCGACGACATGCATCTCGTCGGTGGGCGTGCCGTCGGCCAGCCGGACGGGCACCGGGACGATCTCGTCCCGGAAGGCGCCCGACTCGGTCGCCTGGCGCGCGAGCTGGTGGCTGCGCAGGGCGTACCGGTCGAGCTCGTCCTTCTCGATCCCGTACTTCTTCGCCATCATCTCGGCGCCGGTGAACTGGCTGAACGGCGGGCCGGGATAGCGCGACTGGATCTCCGGGCTCATGTAGGTGCCGTAGCCGTTCTGCGCCGGCAGGCTGCCCGGCAGGCCCATGGGCACGCGCGTCATGCTCTCGACGCCCGCCGCGATGACGATGTCCTGGGTGCCGGACATGACCGCCTGCGCGGCGAAGTGCAGCGCCTGCTGCGAGGAGCCGCACTGGCGATCGACCGAGGTCGCCGGCACGGATTCCGGCAGCTTCGACGCGAGCACGGCATTGCGTGCGATGTTGGTGGACTGCTCGCCCGCCTGTCCCACGCAGCCCATGATCACGTCGTCGATCAGCGCGGGGTCGGCGCCACTGCGATCGACGAGCGCATCGAGGACCTGGGCTGCGAGATCGGCCGGATGCCAGCCCGCGAGCCGCCCGCCCCTGCGGCCCCCGGCGGTGCGCGCGGCGGCAACGATGAATGCTTCAGCCATGATGGTCTCCTCGTGAGGATCGACGGGCGGATCAGCGTCCGGCGGCGGTGACCCCGCCGTCGACCACGATGGTCTGGCCCGAGATGAACGCGCCCGCGGGCCCCGCCAGCATCACCGCGATGCCGGCGATGTCCTCGGGCTCGCCGAGCCGGCGCAGCGGATACGCGGCCTCGGCGGCGGCGCGCCGCTTGGGGTCCTCGTACAGCGCCCGGGCGAAGTCGGTCTTGATGAGGCCGGGCGCGATGCAGTTCACACGGATGTTCTCGGGGCCCCATTCGGCGCACAGGTTGCGGGCGAGCTGCATGTCGGCCGCCTTGGAGATGCAGTACAGTCCGATCTCGGTCGAGCCCTTCAGGCCGCCGATCGACGAGACGATGATGATGGAGCCGCCTCCGGCCGCCTTCATGTCGGGGCGAACCATCTGGCACAGCCAGTGGTTGCTGAGCACGTTGTTGCGCATGACCTTGTCGAAGACCTCGTCGCTCATGCCCTCGCTCGGTCCGAAGTAGGGATTCGAGGCGGCATTGCACACGAGGATGTCGATGGGGCCGAACTCCTTGCGGGTCCGGTCGACCATCGCCTGCAGGTCCTCCTTTCGCGAGATGTTCGCGGCGATGGCGATCGCCTGGCCGCCACGATCGCGGATCCCCTTCGCGACCTCCTCGCAGGGTTCGATCTTGCGGCTGGAGATGACCACGCGCGCGCCGTGGGCCGCGAGGTGCTCGGCGATCGCCCGGCCGATGCCGCGGCTCGATCCGGTGACGATGGCCACCTTGCCGCCGAGGTCGAACAGATTCTTCATGACGTCTCCTGGTTGATCTGGGTTGCGGCCCGCGCCCGTCGCGACAGTCCGCCGGCCACCGCGGTGATCGCGCCGGCTCTCCGGTCGATTGTATGTAAACCGTCGCGGCGCTGCATCGACCGTTTTCGGCGGCCACCCATGGCGGTATATTGGCGGCCGCGCCGCGTTCGCGGCGCGGTTCGTCCGGCCCGCACGGGCCCGTCGCAACGACCCCCGTCCAGAACCGAACCCATCATGGCGAATGCCTGCATCGGCTGTGGCGTGTGCTGCGCCAGCTACCGGGTGTCCTTCCACTGGTCCGAGACGACCCTGCACGAGCACGGCTGGGTTCCGCACGAGCTGACCGAGCCGCTGCGCCGTCACGAGGTCGCGATGCGGGGAACGTCCTCGAGGTCCCCGCGCTGCATCGCACTCGCCGGCACGCCCGGCGTGGACGCGCGCTGCTCCATCCATGGCCGCCATCCGAGCTGCTGCCGGGCGGTCGCGCCGGGCGACGACCAGTGCGTGCGCGCCCGCGTCCGCCATGGCCTGCCGCCGCTCGCCGACTGGCAGATCGCCGAGTCGGCCAACGACCCCGACCCGCCCGCCAGCCCGCTGGCCGCCTGATCCGGGCGAGCCGCCCCGCGGGACTGCCCGGCCCCGGCCGGCGCAGGCGTTCGCAGGCTCGGCCATACTTCGCCCATGGAACTGCGCCAGCTGCGTTTCTTCGTGACCGTCGTGGAATTCGGCAGCATGAACCGGGCGGCGGTCGAGCTCGGCGTCGTGCCGTCCGCGCTGTCCCAGGGCATCAGCCGGCTCGAGGGAGAGCTCGCCACCCGCCTGCTGCAGCGCAGCCCGCGCGGCGTGACGCCGACCGATGCCGGACTCGCCTTCCTGCAGCACGCGCAGCTCGCGCTGCGCCATGCCGAGGATGCCGCCCGCGCGGCGCGCCAGCGCCGGCTGTCGGGGCGCGTCAGCGTGGGACTCGCCCCGTCCACCGCATCG
Organism: uncultured Burkholderiaceae bacterium; assembly: GCA_964509685.1. Lineage (GTDB taxonomy): Bacteria > Pseudomonadota > Gammaproteobacteria > Burkholderiales > Burkholderiaceae_E > JAMLIN01. The sequence goes on along the minus strand of CAZDYQ010000020.1, from coordinate 9,086 downwards.
GTCATCGGCCTGCCGCTGGTGGACGAGATGCGCAGGCGCTATCCGGAGGTGCGGCTGCACCTCGTGGAGAGCCTCTCGGGCCACCTCGCCACCATGCTCAATGCCCGCCAGCTCGACCTCGCGATCCTCTTCGAGACCGGCAATCCGCAGCGCCTGAGCCTGATGCCGCTGGTGGACGAGCGGCTCGAGCTGATCGGCCGCGCCGACCTGCCCGGCATGCCCGGCGGGGCGCGCGTGCGGCTGGCCTCACTGCGCGATCTGCCCCTGGTGCTGCCGAGCGGGCCGCACGGGCTGCGCCGGGTGCTCGACGCCGCCTTCGCGCGCGCCCGGATCGAGCCCCGCATCGCCATCGAGGTGGATGGGCTCGCGCTGCTCATGGAGGCGGTCGCCGCCGGCCTGGGCGCGACGATCCAGCCGGCCGCCGCGATGCGGGCAACGCGGGACCAGGGCCTGCGCAGCGTGGCGCTCGCGGATCGCGGCGTGCGACGGCGAAACCTCCTCGCCAGCCTCTCCGACGACGAGCTCTCGCCGGCCGCGCTCGCGACGCGCGTGGCCGTGGCCGGCATTGCGCGGCGCCTCGTTGCCGAGGGGCGCTGGCCAGGGGCGAGCATTCACGAAACGTGAACACCCCTTCATGGCGTGCGCTTGGCCGGGGCGGCCCCGGGGCCTAGACTCGGGGCAGACCGTCCGGAAGCCTCGATCCCCATGAATCGACCCGATGTCCTCGTCATCGGCGGTGGCAATGCCGCCCTGTGCGCCGCGATCAGCGCGCGCGAGGCGGGCGCCTCGGTGCTGCTGCTCGAGGCGTCGCCCCGCGACTGGCGCGGCGGCAACTCGCAGCACACCCGCAACCTGCGCTGCATGCACGAGGCCCCGCAGGACGTGCTGACCGACGCGTACCCCGAGGAGGAGTTCTGGCAGGACCTGCTCAAGGTCACGGGCGGCCAGACCGACGAGAAGCTCGCCCGCCTCGTGATCCGCGAAAGCGAGCACTGCCGCGGATGGATGCGCCGGCACGGCGTGCGTTTCCAGCCGTCGCTCTCGGGCACCCTGCACCTGTCGCGCACCAATGCCTTCTTCATGGGCGGCGGCAAGGCGCTGGTCAATGCGTACTATCGCAGCGCCCGCGCGCTGGGGGTCGAAGTCCGCTACGACTCGCCCGTGGACCGGCTCGAACTGGACGGACGACGCTTCGTCGCGGCGCACGCGGGAAACCGGCGCATCGAGGCCGGCGCCTGCGTGCTCGCCTCCGGCGGCTTCGAGTCGAACCGCGCATGGCTGCGCGAGGCCTGGGGCCAGAACGCCGACGGCGAATGGCCCGCGGACAACTTCCTCATCCGTGGCACCCGGTTCAACACGGGCGTCCTGCTGAGGTTCATGCTGGAGGCGGGCGCCGATTCGGTCGGCGATCCTTCGCAGTCGCACTGCGTCGCGATCGATGCGCGCGCACCGCTCTATGACGGGGGCATCTGCACGCGGATCGACTGCGTCTCGCTCGGCGTCGTGGTCAATCGCCACGCCCGTCGCTTCTACGACGAGGGCGAGGACTTCTGGCCCAAGCGCTATGCGATCTGGGGCAGGCTGGTCGCCCTGCAGCCCGGCCAGATCGCATGGTCGATCATCGACGCCAAGTCGGTCGGGCGATTCATGCCGCCCGTGTTCCCCGGCACCCGCGCCGACAGCCTCGAAGGGCTCGCGCGCGCGCTCGGCCTCGACGAAGGCGCCTTCGTGCGCACGATCCTGGAGTTCAATGCCGCCTGCCGCGGATCGGACTTCGACCACACCCGGCTCGACGGCTGCCATACCGAGGGGATCGAACCGCCCAAGACACACTGGGCGAGGCCCATCGACCGGCCGCCTTTCCTCGCCTATCCGCTGCGCCCCGGCATCACCTTCACCTACCTCGGGCTGCGCACCGACGAGACGGCGGCGGTGCGCTTCGACGGCGAGCCCAGTCCCAACCTGTTCGTCGCCGGCGAGATGATGGCGGGGAACATCCTCGGCAAGGGCTACACGGCCGGCGTGGGAATGACCATCGGCACGGTCTTCGGCCGGATCGCCGGCACGCGCGCGGCCGCCGCCGCCCGCGATGGCGCCGCCACGCACACCGCCGCGGTCCACGAACATGAACGAACTTGAACGACTCGCCGGCGAGGCGCGCGAACTCGCCGGCGCCGGGCCCGAACCCGAGGCGCGGCGCATCCTGCAGATCTGCAATGCCTGTCGCTACTGCGAGGGCTTCTGCGCGATGTTTCCAGCGATGGCGCGCCGGCTCGAGTTCGACGCCGCCGACACGCACTACCTCGCCAACCTGTGCCACGGATGCGGCGCCTGCCTGCATTCGTGCCAGTACGCGCCACCGCACGAGTTCAGGGTCAATGTGCCGCGCACGCTGGCGCAGGTGCGCGGGCGCACCTATGCGCAGTACGCCTGGCCGGCGCCGCTGGGCAGGCTCTACGAGCGCAATGGCCTCGCCCTGGCGCTGGCCACGGCGGCGGGCCTTGCCCTGTTCCTGCTCATGGTGCTGGCCGCGCGCGGCGCGCTCTGGCACGAGCCGCTCGCGGGCGACTTCTACGCGATCTTCCCGCACAACCTGCTGGTGACGATGTTCGGCGCGGTCTTCGCGTTCGCCTGCGTCGCGATCGCGGTCGGCGTGGTGCGCTTCTGGCGCGACATCGAGCCGGGCGGCGGACCCGCGGCGGCCTGGGCGGAAGCCGGGAGGGACGCCCTGCGCCTGAAGTACCTCGATGGCGGGCACGGCGAGGGCTGCAACGACGAGGACGATCGCTACACCCTGAGACGGCGGGTCTTCCACCACTTCACCTTCTACGGCTTCATGCTCTGCTTCGCGGCGACGACCGTGGGCACGATCTACCACTACCTGCTCGACAGGCCGGCGCCCTATGCGCTCACCGAACTGCCCGTGATCCTCGGGACGCTGGGCGGCATCGGCCTGCTCGTCGGGCCGGCGGGACTCCTGTGGCTCAATGCGCGTCGCCACCCGCAGCACCTGGAGCCCGGGCAGGTGCCGATGGACCGGGGCTTCGCCGCCCTGTTGCTCGCCACCAGCGCGAGCGGGCTCGCCCTGCTCGCCTGGCGGGACACCGGCGCCATGGCGACGCTGCTCGCGTTGCACCTGGGCATCGTCATGGCATTCTTCCTGACGATGCCCTATGGCAAGTTCGTGCACGGCGCCTATCGCGTGGCGGCCCTGCTGAAATGGTCCTTCGAGAGGCGCAGGCCCGATACGGTCGGGATACCCGAGTGAACGACGAGAGCTCCGCCAGCCGGCTCCGCAGCGAGCCGTGGTACCTGCCCGTCGGCGACGAGATCGAGATCTTCGAAGCCGCCTATGCCGCGCGCCTGCCGGTGCTGCTCAAGGGACCGACGGGCTGCGGCAAGACGCGCTTCGTCGAGCACATGGCCTGGCGCCTCTACCGCCAGGCCGCCACGCACCGGCGTTCGGTCGAAGTGCCGCTCGTCACGGTCGCCTGCCATGAGGAACTCACCGCCACGGACCTCGTGGGCCGTCACCTCCTCGCGGCCGACGCCACCGTCTGGACCGACGGCCCGCTCACCCGGGCCGTGCGCAGCGGCGCCATCCTCTATCTCGACGAGATCGTCGAAGCGCGCACCGACACCACGGTCGTCATCCATTCCCTGACCGACCATCGTCGGATGCTGCCGATCGATCGTACCGGCGAGCTGCTCGATGCCCATCCGGACTTCCTGCTGGTGATCTCCTACAACCCCGGCTACCAGAGCGCGCTCAAGGACCTCAAGACCTCGACGCGACAGCGCTTCGTCAGCATCGAGTTCGACTACCCGCCGCCCGAGGCGGAGGCGAGGATCATTGCGCACGAAGGGGGCGTGGACGACACCACGGCCCGCTCCCTCGCGCGCATCGGCGCGAAGGTGAGGGCGCTGAGGGAACACGGCTTCGACGAAGGCGTGAGCACGCGGCTGCTCGTCTATGCGGCCAGCCTGGTGCGGCAGGGCATCGCCCCGCGTCGCGCATGCGACGTGGCGATCAGCCGCGCGGTGAGCGACGACGCCGAGGTGCAGCAGGCGGTGGCCGACATCGTCGAATCCATCCTGCCGCCGGACGCGACCGGCCCGGACCCTTGAACCGCATCGCCGCACTCGGCCTGTTCGCCTGCGCCATCCGCGGCGGGCCCGTCGAGCTGGTCGAACCCGATGCCGCGGATGCGCAGGTCCACTGGAGCGACGCGGCGCTCGCGATCGTGCTCGCCGATGCGCGCGCGGCGGCGCGACTGCCGTTCGCCCTGGAGGGTGCCGGCCCCGGCGGGGCGGAAGCCGGCGCATGCGACCATCGGCTCGCGCGCGCCCTCGTCCTGCGCAGCCTTGCCTGGGCACGCGCCGGGACCGGGCGCGCACAGGTCGAGGACGTTCTATCGGGCTGCCCCGATCCGGCCCGGATCCGGCGCCTGCTTGCCGCCTGCGAGGCGATCCGCGTCGCTCCCGTGATCCGTCGCCTCTACCCCGGTGCCGCGCCCGAGCTAGCGCGACTGGACGAGTTCGAGCGCAGGCGGTTCCAGCCACGGGTCGGCGACCGGTCGTCCGCCCGCGAAAGTCGCCGCGCACCCGGATGGCATTCCGACCGCATCGCCGCCGCCCTCGATGCGATCCGGCTCGGGATGCCGCCATCGCCCATCGGTGCCTCGCTGCCGGCCCGACTGGAGGCGGCCCTGCGCGCACTCGCCCGGCCCCGCGCGACCACGAGTGACAGCATCCGCTGCGCGATCGCCTGCTGGCGCCTCGAGCGAGGCGATCCCGTCGCGCTCGAAGCGCTGGCCGATCCCGGGCTTCTCGCGATCCCCGACTCGCCGACCTCCGCGGTGCCCGCCTCCGTCGCCGGCGGTGAACCGGGCAGTGCCGCCTCGGAGGAGGGTCACGACGGCGGCCGGGGCGAGGAAGCCGGGCCGGCCGACGACGGCGTGCCCGGCACCGGCGGCGAGGAGGCCGACGGTTCGCCGGGGTTGCGGCCCGGCGCCGCCCGGCCCGGCACGGCCGGCGACGACGGCATCCGCGTCGATGAATGGGACTACCGCCGGCGGCGTTTCCTGCGTCGGTGGTGCCGCATCGTCGTCGCTCGGCCCGAAGCGGGAAACCCGGGTTACCGCGACGACCTCATGCGACGCGAACGCGCCCAGGCCAGGCGCCTGCGACGGCAGTTCGCGCGCCTGCGTGACGCAGCCACCCGCCGCCGGCGAGTCTTCGGCGACGGGGAGGAGATCGATGCCGACGACCTGGTGAGGACCCTGGTCGAGCGCAGGGCCGGGATCGCCGGCGACGAGCCGCGGATGATCCGGCGCGAGCATGCGCGCCGCGATGTGGCGGTTGCGCTGCTGCTGGATGCGAGCGCCTCGACCGACTTCGTGCTGCGTAACCCGCAGGTGCCCGAAGAGGATCCGGCGCGCGGCGAGGCGACGGTGGTCGAGGACGACGACCCCTTCCTGTGGAGTCCTTCGGTCTTCGAGCCGAAGCCCGCCGGCGACGCGCCGCCGCCACGACGCGTGATCGATGTCGCGCGCGACGCGATGGGACTGCTCGCCCAGGCCTTCGATGCGCTCGGGGATCGCTTCGCGCTCTACGCCTTCTCCGGCAGTGGTCGCGAGCAGGTGGACTTCCTCGTCGCCAAGGACTTCGAGGAGCCGATGGCCCCGACCGGCTGGCGGGCGCTCGCCGGGCTCGAGCCCATGCGGTCCACCCGCATGGGCGCCGCGATCCGTCATGCCACCGACCGGCTCGCCCGCAGGCCCGAGCGGATGCGGGTGCTGGTCGTCGTGTCGGACGGCTATCCGGACGACATCGACTACGGGCCCGACCGGCGCGACGTCGAGTACGGGCTGCGCGACACCGCGCGGGCGATCGAGCAGGCCCGCGGCCGCGGCATCGACACGCTGCTGGTGACGGTCGATCGGGCGAGCCACGACTACCTGCGCCGGATGTGTCCGCCCGGTCGCTACCGTGTCATCGAGGAAATCGACTCCCTGGCGGGCGAGATCGCGCGCGCCTACCGGACGATGACGGGCTGATGGTCGCGCTCAGGCGCCGTAAGCGCCCGGCACCTCCGGAAGCCACGCGCCCGCGACGAACGCCCCGCCGCCCGGCTCGTACGCCAGGGGGTGGTTCGACGACGGCACGGCACTCGCGGACGGGCCATCGGCTGCCGCGATCCCGGTCACGAGATCGTCGCCGACGAAGAGGTCGCTCGAGGTCAATGTCGCCTCCTCCGGCGCACTGCCGAAGATGGCATTGGTCACCACCACGTCGCGCGTCGCCGTCGCGCCGACGTTGCCCGCCGAATCCACGGCCCAGGCGCTGACCGGCCGGTTGCCGGCGGACGGCACCGCGCCCGTGAAGTCGGCCGCCCAGTCGCCGTCCGCTTCCGCCTGGACGATGCGCTGCGTCGAACCCCACGTGACGTGCACGGTCGCCCCCGGTTCCGCCGACCCGGTGATGATGAGGTTGCCGAACGTCGCCTCGATGAGGCTGACCCGGTCATTGCCCGCGACCCGGTCGATCTCGGGCGCGGGCGGGCCCTGGGTGTCGAGCCGGTACGCATACGCGGCCGAGTCGCCGCTCGACTGGCCACCGGCGCTCACCACCCGGGCCGTATAGACGTAGAGGCCGTCGGCGCCGAGTCCGCTGTCGGTATAGCTCCAGCGATCGCCATCGATGACGAGCCGGCCACTGTCCGCTGCCCCCACGTCGACCCCGTTGCGCAAGATGTGCAGCGTCCCGCCGGCGGCGGGATCCCACTGCCCCTCGAGGCGCGGCGTCGGGTCGTTGGCCGGCTGGCCCCGGGCCACCGTGCCGGTATTGGGCGTCGCGTCGTCGACGATCGCCTCGATCCCGGGCGCCTGGAGCGGCAGCGCCTGGATGGCGACCGTGCGTGACGCGGACTCGCCGGGATTGCCGGCGGGGTCGATCGCGATCGCCCTGACATCATGGCTGCCATTGCCGGGAAGGTCGCTGGTATCGAAGCGGACCCGCCATGCGCCGGTCTCGTCGGCGAGGGCCTCGCGCACCACGCCGGCGAGCTCCACCCGGACCCGGGCGAACGCCTCGGCGCTGCCGGAAATCGCGATGCCCGCGCCGTACTCGACGGCATCGACGATGTCGTCGCCGGTCACCGGCGCGATCGACGGGGGCGCCGGCGGCGCATCGTCGAGGACGATGCGATGCCGGCCACTCGCCGCGACCTGCGCGCCCGTCGCATCCTCGATGCGCGCCTGGTATTCGTGGGAGCCGGCAGCGAGGGGCGCCACTTCCTGGAAGCGCCATTCGAGCCCGTCCACCTCGGCATCCCCGACGGCGGCGCCGTTGCGGTAGATCCGGAGCACCTCCCCCGGGGCCAGCGCGCGGCCGAGGCTGCCCGAGAGGGTCGGCAGGGTGTCGTCCGTCGCCGCGCCGATGCCGACCGGGCCGATCACCGACCCGACATCGTCGTCGATGCGATCGATGACGACCGTGCCGTCGGGCACCGTCCCGTCGACATGGACCACGGTCGAGGCGAGGTCGCTCACGTTCCCGGCCGCGTCCACCGCTCGCGCGAGGAGCGTGATCGCGCCGTCCGGCACGGTGCCGTCGAACAGGGCGGTGCTGTTGCGGGGGGCATCGAGCCCGGTATCCACGCGCCAGCCGCCGCCGGCATCGACCATCGTGCGCCAGGTTGCGATCACCTCCCCGGCCGCGGTCGCGAGGGTGACGATCACTTCCGATCCCGGCTCCCCGGTTCCGGAGAGCACGGGCGTCGCGTCGGCGATGTCGCGCGGCACGGTGAAGCCCGGAGCGGGGGGTGGCGTGACGTCGGCCTCGCCACCACCGCCGCCGCTGCCCCCGCCCCCGGCGGCGCCCGCGACCGCGAGCGCGGCCAGCCCGAGGCCGAGCGACCTGGGCGTGAGCACCGGCTCGGCCGGCGGCGCCATGCCGGCGGCTTCCCGGGGCGGGGCGTGCATGACGAAGGTGTCGTCCCCAAGGGCGGCGATGGGAATCGTCTCGGGACCGATCGGCGCGACGGCTGAGCCGGCCACCGGCGCGACATCGAGCTCGCAGCGCTGCTCCTCGTCGCAGTGCTCGAAGAAGCCCGCGAGCACGATGCTCGCGCCGCCGGGCACGCCCTCCACCCGCAGGTCCGGACCGACCCGTCTCACCACCAGGCTGTCCGCGAGGGCGGGATCCCCAGGGTCGGCGACCAGGCGATAGGTCAGGCCGGGGCGCGCGACGAGCGTGGTGACCGGGGAATCGACGGGGACATGCGAGGCTTGCCCATCGGGCTCTCGGTATTCGATGCGAAGTGCCATGCGGTCTCATCCAGGGCGGGTGCTGCCCTCGCCAGTGCGGGAGCGCGACGTCGGCCCGGTGCAAGCAAGCTTGGTGCCACGCCCTGCCACCGTGCCGCCCGCCAGCGATGGGCACGATCGGCCGGCACGCGCGCGCGTAAGGACGGCCTTCCGGTAAGGATTTCCGACACCGGCGAGGCGACTCGCCTTGAATTTGTTCCGTCCATCACTATAATTAGCACTCGCAAGGTCTGAGTGCTAGCAACAACCCGTCCCGCGACGGGCGCCCGCAGCGGACCGTTTTTTTCTTTTGGGCGGCCGCTGCGTGGCGTCCGCACGAAACCCTGGCAATCCGACACTCTCAAGAACGAAGGAGCACACGCATGAAACTGCGTCCCTTGCATGATCGCGTGATCATCAAGCGCCTGGACAACGAGCGCAAAACCGCTTCGGGGATCGTGATTCCCGACAGCGCGGCCGAGAAGCCCGACCAGGGCGAGATCCTCGCGGTCGGCAACGGCAAGGTCGGCGACGACGGGAAGGTGCGTCCGCTGGCCGTGAAGGTCGGCGACAAGGTGCTGTTCGGCAAGTACTCCGGGCAGACGGTCAAGGTGGACGGCGAAGAGCTCCTGGTGCTTCGCGAAGAAGACATCATGGCGGTCATCGAGTAATCGCGAGCCTCCTTCCGCAAGACAACCAACCGAATTCGGAGAAATCCCCAGATGGCAGCCAAACAAGTCCTCTTCAACGACGACGCCCGCCTGCGCATGGTCGCCG
>CAZDYQ010000019.1:0-40783 GCA_964509685.1 uncultured Burkholderiaceae bacterium | reverse complement strand
GAGAACGCGTAGGCCGCCGGCAGCGCGACCGCCACCGACAGCACCGTGTTCATCAGCACGTAGATGATCGAGTTGATGTAGCCGCCATACCAGGTCGGGTCGGTGAAGATCGTGCGGTAGTTGTCGAGCGTGAAGTTCCGGGGCCACAGGGTGAAGCCGCCGAGGATCTCGTTGGTGTGCTTGAACGACATGCTCACCAGCCAGTAGATCGGCAGCAGCAGGAACAGGATGTAGAGGGTGGGCACCAGCCACTTCAGGCGCTTCATGGGGCCTCCCGGTCCGGACGGGGCTCGAGGCTCGGGCCGCGGCGCGTCATGCTTCGGCCTCGTCCCGGGTCATGAGGGTGTAGAAGAGCCAGCTGATCACCAGCACGATCAGGAAGTACACGAGCGACATCGCGGCCGCCGGGCCGAGGTCGAACTGGCCGAGCGCCAGCTTCACGAGATCGATCGACAGCAGCGTGGTCGAGTTGCCGGGGCCGCCGCCGGTCAGCACGAAGGGCTCCGTGTAGATCATGAAGCTGTCCATGAAGCGCAGCAGGATGGCGATGGTCAGCACCCGCTTCATCTTCGGCAGCTGGATGTAGCGGAACACCGCCCAGGCGCTCGCCCCGTCGATGCGGGCGGCCTGGTAGTAGGCATCGGGAATCGCGGACAGGCCCGCGTACGCCAGCAGCACCACCAGCGAGGTCCAGTGCCAGACGTCCATGGCGACCAGCGTCACCCAGGCCGCCACCGGTCCCTGGGTGAAGTTGTAGTCGATGCCGATCTCGTTGAGCATCCGGCCGAGCAGGCCGATGTCGGGCAGCGCGAAGATGTTCCACATCGCCCCGACCACGTTCCAGGGGATCAGGAGGGGCATCGCCATCAGCACCAGGCAGACCGACACCCAGGGCCCCCGGCGCGGCATCGCGAGCGCGATCGCCACGCCGAGCGGCATCTGGATGACCAGGACCATGCCCGTGAACAGGAGCTGCCGGCGCAGCGCGTCATGGAAGCGCGAGGAGTGCAGCAGCTGCTCGAACCAGGTCACGCCCTCGAAGAAGAACTCGTTGTTGCCGAAGGTCTCCTGGACCGAGTAGTTCACGACCGTCATCAGCGGGATGACGGCATTGAACGCGACCAGCACCACCACGGGCAGCACGAAGAGCCAACCCTTCTGGTTCTCCACCTTCCTGCTCATGGACCCGCCTCCGTCGCCAGCCAGCCGTCGATGTACAGGTGCGTGTGCGACGGCTCGAGCACGACGCGCGCGTCGTCGGCCGGTATCCGGGCGCCTTCCGGGACCAGCAGCCTGAGCCGGGCGGCGCTCGCCGACCGCGTCTCGACCTCGACGATGCGAAAGCGGCCGGCATCCGTGCTTCGGAGCACCCGCACCGGCAGGCCGCCCTCGCCCGCGGCGGCGAAGCGCACGAACTCGGGCCGCACGCCGATCTCCACCCGGGTGCCCGGGCCGGGCCGCGCATCGGCCCGCAGCCGGCCGTCATAGGCGATGCGTTCGCCGGCCACGCGCACATGGTCGCCGTCGAGCTCGCCCGCGAGCAGGTTCATGCCGGGCGACCCGATGAAGTAGCCGACGAAGGTGTGGCGGGGCCGCTCGAACAGCTCGACCGGCGTACCGGTCTGCACGACCTGCCCCTCGTGCATCACCACGACCTCCTCGGCAAAGGTCAGCGCCTCGGTCTGGTCGTGGGTCACGTAGATCATGGTTCGGCCGGTACGCTGGTGCAGCTCCTTGAGCTTCGAGCGCAGCACCCACTTCAGGTGCGGATCGATGACCGTAAGCGGCTCGTCGAACATGATGACGTTGACGTCCGAGCGCACCAGGCCGCGGCCGAGCGAGATCTTCTGCTTGCCGTCGGCGGTGAGCCCCGCGGCGCGCCGGCCCAGCGTCGTCTCGAGCTCGAGCATGCGGGCGATCTCGCGCACCCGCGCATCGACCTCGGCGGGCGGGAGCCCGCGATTGCGCAGGGGAAAGGCGAGGTTGTCGTACACGGTCATCGTGTCGTAGACGACCGGGAACTGGAACACCTGGGCGATGTTGCGCGCGACGGGCGTCGCGTCGGTGACGTCCACCCCGTCGAAGGCCACCCGCCCCTCGGTGGGATGGATCAGGCCGGAGACGATGTTGAGCAGTGTCGTCTTGCCGCAGCCCGAGGGCCCGAGGAGCGCGTAGGCGCCGCCGTCGCGCCACCGGAGGTCGACGCGACGCAGGGCGTAGTCGGAGTCGGCCGCGGGCCGCTCGACGTAGCTGTGGCGCACCGAATCGAGACGGATCTCCGCCATGGCCTCAGCCGCCCCCGGTCCGCGCCGCCGCGCCGGCCTCGACCAGGCGCTCGTCGGCGTCGAAGTAGAGGGCCTGCGCGACATCGAGGTCGAACAGGGCGGGCTCGCCCACGGCGAGCTGGTGCACGCCGTGGGCGATCGATACCCAGGGCTGGTCGCCGAGCATGAAGTGCGCGACGCTCTCCGAGCCGCTGATCTCGTCGATCAGCACCTTGCCCTGCACGCGGACCCGGTCCGGACCGTCGGCGACCAGCGCGGCCGGCAGGACGTGGTGCGGGCGCAGGCCGAGCGTGTACGCCCCGTCCGGCAGCGCGGCATCGCGCGCCGGCAGCGTCCAGTCGACGAGGTCGGCGAGGCGCATGCGATCGCCGCGCTTGACGACCCTCGCGATGTTGATGGGCGGGTCCGAGAACACGCGCGCGGTGCGCAGGTCGCGCGGGCGCCGGTACACCTCCGCGGTCGGCCCGAACTGCGTGATCCGGCCCTCGTGCAGCGTCGCCACGTGACCGCCCAGCAGGAGCGCCTCGACGGGCTCGGTGGTGGCGTACACCACCGTGCACTCGCGGCCCGCGAAGAGCCGCGGCAGCTCGTCGCGCAGGTCCTCGCGCAGCTTGTAGTCGAGGTTGGCGAGCGGCTCGTCGAGCAGCACGAGGTCGGCATCCTTGACCAGGGCGCGCGCCATCGCCGTGCGCTGCTGCTGCCCGCCGGAGAGTTCGTCCGGCCGGCGATCGAGGAGGGGAGAGAGGCGCAGGAGCTCGGCGATCTCGCCCACCCGGCGGCGGATCTCGGCGCGCGGCACGCTGGCAACCCGCAGCGGCGAGGCGATGTTCTCGAACACCGTCATGTTGGGATAGTTGATGAACTGCTGGTAGACCATCGCGACGTTGCGCCGCTGCACGGGCACGCCCGTGACATCACGGCCGCGGAAATGCACCGTGCCGGCGGTGGGCCGGAGCAGCCCCGCCATCAGCTGCATGAGGGTGGTCTTTCCGGCGAGCGTCGTCCCGAGCAGGACGTTGAAACCATGGGATGCGAGTTCGACGGTGGTCGGCGCGATGTGAAGATCGGCGCCGACGCGCCGCGTGATGCCATTGAGGGCGAGTGACACCGTGCGTGATCCTCGTCTTGCGCCGCGGCCGGTGCCGCGGGAAGGGCGAAGTCGGGTCCAGGGACATGGCGGCCGGCCCGGGCAAGGGACCCGTGCCGGCCGCCACGGTTCAGCCCTGGTTGCTGGTCCAGCGCTTGATCAGCTCCTCGTACCTGATGGTCTCGCCCTTGGGCTTCTCGTTGTCGAGCTTCGCCTTGGCCCCGCCCTTGCCGATCCACTCGGACGGGTCCTTCCTGGGATTGAGCCGGGGCCCGCAGCCGCCGTACGCCTTCGCCTTCTCGTCGGCGACCTGCATGCGCGCCATCACCTGGTCCATCTCCTCGGCAAGGCGGTCCATCGCCTGCTGCGGCGTGAACGCGCCGGAGTTGACATCACCGATGTTCTGCCACCAGAGCTGGGCGAGCTTCGGATAGTCGGGCACGTTCACCCCGGTGGGCGTCCAGTTCACCCGGTCGGGCGAGCGATAGAACTCGACGAGGCCGCCCAGCTTCGGCGCGCGCTCGGTGAAGCTCTCGTGGCGCACCGTGCTGTCGCGGATGAAGGTGAGCCCCACATGGCTCTTCTTGGTGTCGACGGTCTTGGAGGTGACGAACTGGGCGTAGAGCCAGGCCGCCTTCGCGCGATCGACCGGGGTGGACTTGAACAGCGTCCAGCTGCCGGCGTCCTGGTAGCCGAGCTTCTGGCCTTCCTCCCAGTACGGGCCGTGCGGCGAGGGCGCCATCCGCCAGAGCGGATTGCCGTCGGCGTCCACCGTGTTGTTGCCCTCGGACTTCGGCGCCACCATCGAGGCGGTGAAGGCGGTGTACCAGAAGATCTGCTGCGCGACATTGCCCTGCGAGAGCGCCGGCAGCGACTGGTAGAAGTCGTAGTCGGCGGCCCCCGGCGGCGCGTACTTGCGCAGCCATTCGTCCCACTTGCGGATCGCATAGACCGAGGCGGGGCCGTTGGTCTCGCCGCCGCGCGCCACCGAGGCGCCGGCCGGATTGCAGGAGCCGGGCTCCATGCGGATGCCCCATTCGTCGATCGGGCGGCCGTTCGGCAGGCCCTTGGAGCCGGCGCCGGCCATCGAGAGCCAGGCGTCGGTCATGCGCCAGCCAAGGTCGGGGGCGCGCTTGCCGTAGTCCATGTGCCCGTAGATCCGGACGCCGTCGATCTCCTTGACGTCGTTGGTGAAGAACTCGGCGATGTCCTCGTAGGCGGACCAGTTCACCGGCACGCCAAGGTCGTAGCCGTACTTCGCCTTGAACTTCTCCTGGAGGTCCTTGCGGTCGAACCAGTCCTTGCGGAACCAGTACAGGTTGGCGAACTGCTGGTCGGGCAGCTGGTAGAGCTTGCCGTCCGGGCCGGTGGTGAACGACTTGCCCATGAAGTCGTCCAGGTCGAGCCCCGGGTTGGTGACGGCCTTGCCCTCGCCCGCCATCCAGTCGGTGAGGTTGATCGCCAGCTGCAGGCGCGAGTGCGTGCCGATCAGGTCAGAGTCGTTGACGTAGGCGTCGTACAGGTTGCGGCCGGTCTGCATCTGCGTCTGGACCGCCTGGACCACCTCGCCCTCGCCGAGGAGCTGGTGGTTCACCTTGATGCCGGTGATCTCCTCGAACGCCTTGGCCAGCGTCCTGGACTCGTACTCGTGGGTGGGAATGGTCTCCGAGAGCACGTTGATCTCCATGCCCCGGAAGGGCTTGGCGGCCTCGATGAACCACTCCATCTCCTTGAGCTGTTCCTCCTGGGACAGGACGGAAGGCTGGAACTCCTTCTCGATCCACTTCTTCGCCTCCTCGACCCCGCCGAAGGCCGGTGAGGTGAAGAGGACGGCGACGGCTGCCGTGACGCACGCCGAGAGCGTTCGGATGTACATCGTCTCCTCCAATGGTGATCGCGGTGTTCGCGGGCGGGGGTTTTGATCGACAAACCCTCGATTTCGCCTTGCGAACCCATGCTATGCTGGAAACAAAACGAAAGTCAATCGAATACGAACCGAAACTTGAATCGCGGGTCCCGGCGATCGATGCCCCGCCTTACACTCCGGACGGAACGTCCCTTGGAGAACCTGACCGCCACGATGCAGCGCCTGCCCCCCCGCCAGCAGGAGATCCTGCGGCTCGCCCGCGAATTCGGCCAGGTCGAGGTGGACGACCTCGCCGCCCGCTTCGAGGTGAGCCCGCAGACGATCCGCAAGGACCTGAACGAGCTCTGCGAGACCGGGATGCTGCAGCGCTTCCACGGGGGCGCGATGGCGCCCTCGGGGATCGCCAACCTGGCCTACGAGGCGCGGCGCCAGCTCGCCACCGAGGCCAAGCGGCGCATCGGGATCCGCACGGCGGCGCTGATCCCCGACGGCTCCTCGCTCCTCGTCAACATCGGCACCACCACCGAGCAGGTGGCCATGGCCCTGCGGGCGCGCCGGGGCCTCATGGTCATCACGAACAACATCAACGTGGCCAACATCCTGCGCGGCTACACCCAGAACCAGGTGATCCTCGCGGGCGGCGTCGTCCGGCACAGCGACGGTGGCGTGGTGGGCGAGGCGGCGGTGGACTTCATCCGGCAGTTCCGGGCGGACTACGCGGTCATCGGCACGTCCGCCATCGATGCCGACGGCTCGCTCCTCGACTACGACTACCGCGAGGTGCGGGTCGCCCGGGCCATCATCGAGGGCGCGCGGCGCAAGATCCTGGTGGCCGACAGCATGAAGTACGCGCGCTCCGCCCCGGTGCGCATCGGCCACATCTCCGAGATGGACGACTTCGTGAGCGACGCGCCTCCCCCGCCGGCCATCGCGAGGATCCTCGCCGAGAGCGACGTGCGGGTGGAAATCTGCTCCGAGAAGGATTCCTGAGCGCTCGCGTCCATCTTTCGTGGGGGTTTCGTTTTTCTTTCCCGGGATTTTCGATATTCTTCGCTTCGAGCCTGAAGTGAAGGAACGATGAACCAGACAGCGCCCGGTGAGGGAAGCGGCCCGGACGGCACCGACCCGCGGCAGCCGGACCGGGCCGGCCTGCTGGCGCGCCTCGACGCCACCGACGTGTGGGATGTCGCCGTGATCGGGGGCGGCGCAACCGGGCTCGGTGTCGCGCTCGATGCCGCGGCCCGGGGCTTCTCGGTCGTGCTCCTCGAGGCGGAGGACTTCGCCAAGGGCACCTCCTCGCGGGCGACCAAGCTGGTCCACGGCGGCGTGCGCTACCTCGCCCAGGGCGACCTCGGACTGGTGCGCGAGGCGCTCGCCGAGCGCCGCACCCTGCTCGACAATGCCGCCCACCTGGCCCAGCCCCTGCAGTTCGTGATGCCGGTTTACGGCACCCGCGGCCGCTGGTTCGACCGGTGGTTCTACGGCATCGGCCTGGTCCTCTACGACCTGCTCGCCGGCCGCGCCGGCCTCGGCCGCACGCGCTTCCTCGACCGCCAGCGGACGATCGACGCCGTCCCCGGCGTGCGCACCGACGGGCTGGCGGGCGCGGTGGCCTACTGGGACGGCATCTTCGACGATGCGCGGTTGGCGCTCACTCTCGCCAGGACTGCTATCGCGCAGGGCGCCTGCATCCTCAACCACTGCCGAGTGGCGGCCCTGACGCGCGACGGCGACGGGCGCATCGACGGGCTGGAGGCGATCGACACGGAAACCGGCACCCGCCATCGCGTCCGCGCGCGCTGCGTCATCAACGCGACGGGCGTGTGGGTCGACGAGGTGCGCCGGATGGACCGCCCCGGGAGCCGCGACATCGTGCAGCCGAGCCAGGGCGTGCACCTCGTCGTCGATCGCGAGTTCCAGCCGAGCGACCGGGCGATCCTCGTGCCCTCCACCGCCGACGGGCGGGTACTGTTCGTGGTCCCCTGGATGGGGCGCACGATCCTCGGCACCACCGACACGCCGCGCGACGACCTCGCCGTGGAGCCGCTGCCCTTCGAGGAGGAGATCGACTTCATCCTCGCCGAGAGCGCCCGCTACCTCGCCCGCGCGCCGGGCCGGGCGGACGTGCGCTCGATGTGGGTGGGTTTGCGCCCGCTCGTGCGACCGGCCGACGGCGAGGCGAGCAGCACCAAGAGCGTCTCGCGCGAGCACACCGTGCTCGTCGCCGACAGCGGCCTCGTCACGGTCACCGGCGGCAAGTGGACGACGTACCGGGCCATGGCCGAGGACGTGCTCGCCGAGTGCTTCGGCGCGAAGCTCCTGCCCGCGCGCCCCGCGGGCAGGACGGCCCGCCTGCGGCTGGTGGGCGCGCCCGCGCCCGATGCTCCCACGGTGCCCGTGACCGCGCCGCCCGGGCCGCACCTGTACGGCCGGGAAGCGCCGGTGCTGGCGCGGCTGCCCGGGGCCGGACGCGAACTGGCGCCGGGCCTCACCGAAGCGATGGTGCGCTTCGCCGCGCGCCACGAATACGCCCGCAGCGTGGAGGACGTGCTCGCCAGGCGCAGCCGGCTGCTGTTCGTCGATGCGCGGGCCGCCGCCGGCATCGCCGATCGCGTCGCCGCCATCCTGCGCGAGGAGCTCGGCGAGGGCTTCGATGCGCAAGCCTCGGCCAGCGCCTTCCGCAGCCTGGCCGCGCAGTACCTGCCGGCCACCTGACGAACGACGTGCGCGGCGCGCGAGGGCGGCCGGAGCACCGCGCTCGCCGCGGTTGACAGCGCTCGATCCGCTCCAGTATAGCTAGCGCAACTTCGGCCGAAACCCGAGCCGCGACGGGCGCCAGCCCCCTCGGCGAGGATGCCGGCCTTCGGAGGAGACACGGCTCGTCCCGCGCGCCCATCGAAGCGGCGACGCAGGGCCGCCGTCGCGTTGCCAGTCGGTCCGCATCGGAGGCGCAAGCCAATTGCGATCGAGCCATGACGGTGGGCACAGGTTCATCCTGTCGCTGGAACACGTCAGTCGCCGCTTCGGCGGCGTGCAGGCGCTGGCGGATGTCTCGATGGGCATCGAGAAGGGCCAGATCTACGGCCTCGTCGGGCCCAACGGCGCCGGCAAGACGACGCTGATCAACGCGATCACCGGCTTCTATCCCCCGCAGGAAGGCACGATCACGTTCGAGGGCCAGTCCCTCGTCGGCATCAGCCCGCACCAGGTCGCCCGGCGCGGCATGGCGCGCACCTTCCAGAACGTCGCCCTGTTCAAGGGCATGAGCGTGCTCGACAACATCCTGCTCGGCCGCCACATCTTCATGCGGCCCAGCGCGCTCGCCTCCCTCTTCTATTGGTGGTGGGCGCAGAAGGAGGAGATCGCCCACCGCATCAAGGTCGAGGAGATCATCGACCTCCTGCAGCTCGAGAGCGTACGCGACGAGCCCGTGGAAGTGATCCCGCTGGGGATGCAGAAGCGGGTGGAGCTCGCCCGCGCGCTCGCCGCCGAGCCGCGCCTGCTGATCCTCGACGAGCCGATGGCGGGGATGAACCAGGAGGAGAAGGAGTACATCGTGCGCTTCATCCTCGATGCGCACGAGACGCTCGGCCTGACGATCCTGCTCATCGAGCACCACATGGACGTCGTCACCGGCATCTGCGACCGCGCCCTCGTGCTCAACAACGGGCGCGTGATCACGGAGGGGCCGGTGCGCGAGGCGATCAGTCATCCGGACGTGATCGCCGCCTATATCGGGAAGCCGCGCGATGAAGGCTGAGCAGGCGTCGACGGCCGGCGCACCCGCCGTCGCGAGCGGCGATCACCTCGTCGCGGTGCTCGCGCACAATGCCCGCACCCGCGGCAGCGAGGTCGCGATGCGCGAGCGCACGCTCGGCATCTGGCAGGAGTACACCTGGCGGGAATACCTCGACCAGGTGCTCGCCGCCGCGGCCGGCCTGGAGGCCCTGGGCGTCGGGCCCGGCGACACCGTGCTCGTCGTCGGCGACAACCGGCCGGCGCTCTACTTCGGCATGCTCGGTGCGATCACGCTGCGCGCCGTGCCGTCGCCGGCCTACCCCGACTTCACCCCGGACCAGCTCCTCGGACAGCTCGAGCGCGAGGCCATCCGGTTCGCGATTGCCGAGGACCAGGAGCAGGTGGACAAGCTGCTCGACCTGCGCGATCGCTACGACGGCCTGCGCTGGATCGTGTACGACGACCCCCGCGGGCTCGCCGGCCGCACGCCCGAAGGCGTGATCGCCTTCACCGAGCTGGTGGACCGGGGCCGGGCGCGCCTGCGCGACGAGGCGGGGCTCGAGGCCGGGCTGCTCGGGCGGCCCGGCCCGGACGACATCGCCGTGCTGCTGCATTCCTCCGGCACCACGGGAGCGCCCAAGGGCATTCCCCTCAAGCACCGCCACGTGCTCTTCGCCGTGCGAAGCGCCGCGGCCGCCGGCTACTTCGGCGAGGGCGAGGTCCACATGGCGTACATGCCCATCGCCTGGGTGGGCGACTTCATCTTCACCATCGCCGCGGCGCTCGCGCTGCGCTTTTCCGTCAACATCCCCGAGAAGCAGGAGACGGTCCAGCACGACCTGCGCGAGATCGCGCCCACGGTGTACTTCACCTCCCCGCGGGCGTGGTCCACGATGCTCACCCGCATCCAGGTGGGAATCGACGAGTCCAGCCCGCTCAAGCGCTGGCTCTACCAGCGCTTCATGCCCTTTGCGATCGAGCTCGAGCGCCGGCGGTTGCAGGGCGAGCGGCCCACCTTGCTGCAGCGGCTCGGCCGGGCGGTGGGGGAACTGCTCGTCTACGGCCCCATCAAGGACCAGCTCGGCCTGGTGCGCGCCCGGCATCCCTACACCGCGGGCGAGGCCATCGGCGAGGAGGTCTTCCTCTTCTTCCGCGCCCTGGGCCTGAACCTGCGCCAGTTCTACGGGCAGACCGAGAACTCGGCGCTGTGCGCCGCGCAGGGCAGCGACACGGTGAAGCTGCACACGGTCGGCGTGCCGTTCCCGGGCGTGGAGGTGCGCATCAGCGACGAGGGCGAGATCCTCGTGCGCGGCGGCAACGTGTTCGACGGCTACTACAACGACCCGCAGGCCACGGCGCAGGCGCTGCGCGACGGCTGGCTGCACACGGGCGACGCCGGCTACCTCGAGGACGACGGCCAGCTCGTGGTGCTCGGGCGGGTGTCCGAGGTGGTGCACACCCGCCGGCAGGAACGCTTCATCCCGACCTACATCGAGAACCGGCTGAAGTTCAGCCAGTACATCAAGGATGCCTGCGTGCTCGGCGCCGGGCGCGACTTCCTCGCCGCCCTGGTCGTCATCGACTGGGAGGCGGTGGGACACTGGGCGCAGGAGCGCGGCATCCCGTACACCTCGTTCGCGGACCTGTCCCAGCAGCCGCCGGTCTACGACCTGGTCGGCGGCATCGTGGCGGAGGTCAATGCCACGCTGCCGGAGGGGACCCGGATCCGCCGCTTCGTCAACCTGCACAAGGAATTCGACCCGGACGACGGCGAGGTGACCCGCACCCGCAAGTTGCGGCGCAACGTGATCGACGATCACTACCGCGAGATCATCGACGCCCTCTACGATGGCCGCGACTCGATCGAGTTCGAGGCGCGGATCACCTACGAGACCGGGGCATCCGGCGTACTGAAGCGGGAGCTCGCCATCCGCGACGTGGCGACGGCAACCGCGGCGGGGGCGAGCGCATGAGCTACTTCCTCGAACTGCTGGTCAACGGCGCCCTGACCGGGCTCATGTACAGCATGGTCGCCCTGGGCATCGTGCTGATCTACAAGTCCTCCAGCGTGCTCAACTTCTCCCAGGGCGCCATGGTGATGGTCGGCGGCTACGTCGTGTGGCTGCTCACCTCCGCCGGGCTGCAGACCTACGTCGCCATGGCGGTCGGCTTCGTGGTGATGTTCGCCTTCGGCCTGCTGGCGGAACGGCTGCTGCTGCGCAAGATGGTCGGCCAGCCGATCATCATGATCGTGATGCTCACGCTCGGGCTGGACATCTTCCTGCGCGGGCTCGCCCCCGGCGTGCTCGGCACCACGCCCAAGCACCTGGACCTCGGCATCGACATCGCCCCGGTCGTCTGGGGCGACGTCTTCGTCAACCGCGCCTACCTGCTCGGGGGGGTCATCGCCCTCGTGCTGATCGCGTTCGCCCTGCTTTTCTTCCGCACGCGGCTGGGGACGAAGCTGCGCGCCGTGTCGGACGACCACGTGGCGAGCTGGTCGGTCGGGATCTCCGTGGAACAGGCGGTCGCGGTGTCGTGGGGGCTCGCCGGCATCTGCGCCGTGGCGGCCGGCACGTTCTGGGGCGCGGTCCAGGGCGTGGACTGGTCCCTCACGAGCCTGCTCTTCCCGGCGGTGGCGGTGGTGATCCTGGGCGGCCTGGACAGCATCGTCGGGGTCCTGGTGGCCGGGATCCTGGTCGGCGTCCTCGGCAGCGTGATTCCCGGCTACGTGGATTCCCTCGTCGGCGGGAGCACCCGCGACGTGGTGACCTCGGTGATCATCCTCCTGACCATCCTGATCCGCCCCTACGGCATCTTCGGCCGCGAAGACATCGAGAGGATCTAGCGCATGTTCTACCGCCTCTCCGGAGTCCATCACACGCGCTACGAGTCGGCGCGGCAGCTGTGGCCCGTGCCGGCGGACCGGTGGCAGGTGATCGGCGTGGCGCTGCTGGCGCTCGCCGCCCCGCTCTACATGCCGACCGTCTATCTCTCGAGCTACGTGCTGCCGTGGCTCGTCTTCAGCGCCGCCACCCTGTCCCTCACCCTGCTGATGGGTATCGCGGGCCAGCTCCATTTCGGCTATGCCGCCGTGCTGGCGATCGGCGCCTACACCAGCATCCACCTGGCTCGGGCCGGGGTGCCGTTCGAGCTGGCCCTGGTGGGCGCCGGGCTGCTCGCGGCCATCATCGGCTGCGTGTTCGGCGCGGCGGCGCTGCGGGTCAAGGGGCTCTACCTGGTGATGGCGACCGTCGCGATGCAGTTCCTCGTGGACTGGGTGATCGTGAACGTGACCGCGATCTCGGGCGGCGCGGTGGCCACGCTCCAGACGCCGCGGGTGAGCTTCCTGTTCGTGCCGCTGGACGGGCTCTATCCCCGCTATTACGTGGTGCTGCTGTGGGTGGCGATCGTCACGATGCTCGTGCTGAACATCAAGCGCACCAGCTTCGGCAGGGCGCTGGTGGCCGTGCGCGACAAGGACTTCGCCGCCGCGGTGATCGGCGTCAACATCTTCAAGTACAAGCTGCTCGCCTTCTTCACCAGCTCCTTCCTGGGGGGCGTGACGGGCGCGATCCTCGCTTTCTGCTTCTACCAGGCGGTCACGCCCGAGCAGTTCAGCTTCAACGTCACGATCGAGCTGGTCGCGATGGTGCTCGTGGGCGGCCTCGGCAGCGTGATCGGCGCCTTCTTCGGCGCCGGCTTCGTGCTGCTGGTGCCGATCGTCCTGCTCAACTTCATCGCCTCGCTGGTCAACGCGGGCTGGCTGGACATCTCGGCCTCCCTGATGGCGCACATCCCGCTGATGCTCTACGGCGCCATGATCATCGGCTTCCTGCTCTACGAACCGCTCGGGCTGGCGAAGATCTACGACAACGTCCGCAAGTACTTTCTCGTCTGGCCATTCCGGCACACCCAGAGCTGACGAGGCTCTGGCACTCGCTGTCCACAAGAGGAGACCCGCGATGAAACCGATACGCCGAACCCTGCTTGGAAGCGGCCTGGCCGCCACCGCAGCCGTTGCCCTCGGCCTGCCCGGCCGGCGGGTGCTCGCCCAGGGCAAGGACCCGATCAAGTTCGCCACCCTGATGGACTTCACCCGCGTCTACACCTTCGTGACGTCGGAGTACAGCCAGGGCCAGCAGGACTATGTCCGGCTCGTGAACGCCGAGGGCGGCATCGACGGGCACCCGATCCAGCTCACCATCAAGGACCACGCCAGCCATCCGCAGCAGGGCATCGCGCTCTACAACGAGGCCCTGCAGGACGGGAACATCTTCTTCGACTTCCTGAGCACCCCGGTGGCCAACGCGGTGATGCCCCGGGCCAACGCCGACCGCGTGCCGATGATCACCTTCGCGCACGGCCGCGCCGACGCCATCGACGGCACCGCCTTCCCGTACATCTTCCCCTGCGCGGCCATCTACCGGTCGCAGGCGGCCCTGCTGCTGCAGTACATCGACCAGCACGGCGGCGGGCTGAAGGACAAGAAGATCGCCTTCGTGCACATCGACTCGCCGTTCGGCAAGGAGCCGATCGCCCTGCTCGAGGCCCTGGCCCCGGCGAAGGGCTACAAGCTCCAGCTCTTCCCCTATCCCGTGCCGGGCACGGAGCAGGCGGCGACCTGGACCGAGGTGCGCCGCTTCCGGCCCGACGCGGTGATCATCTGGGGCGCCGGCCCCGGCCAGGCGGTGTCGATCCGCGGCGCCATCAGCAACGGGATATCGCCGAAGAGCGTGTACTCGGTGGTCTGGATCTCCGACACCGACATGAAGTCCTTCGCCGGTAACACGGCGGTCGGCGTCAAGCGCGTCACCCTGGTCAACCCGGGCACGGACCAGAAGCTCGTGCAGCGGATCATCGAAAAGGTGGTCGAGCCGGGCAACGGCAGCGGCGACCGCGCGATCGTGGGCAACACCTACTACAACATCGGGGTGGCCAGCATGGCGATCCCGGTCGAGGCGGCTCGCCGCGCGCTCGCGAAGTCCGGCGCGCCGCTCACCGGCGAGAAGCTCAAGGCCGGGCTGGAAATGCTCCAGGGATTCGATGCCGACGGCCTGATGCCCCCGCTCACGCTCACGGCCGAGGACCACCAGGGCGGTGGCATGGGCCGGATCTCCGAATGGGACGGCCAGAAGTGGGCGCCGCTCACCGACTGGTACAACGCCGAGCAGGACCTGGTCTGGAAGCTCGTCAAGGAAGAGGCGGCCAAGAAGTGAGCCTGCTCTCCCTCAACAATGTCGAGGTCGCCTACGACCGGGTGTTCCTCGCCATCAAGGGAGTCTCGCTGGATGTCGAGGAGGGCAGCATGGTCGCCCTCCTCGGCGCCAACGGCGCCGGCAAGTCCACCACGCTCAAGACGATCAGCGGACTGCTGGCGCCCGAGCGCGGGGCCGTGCGGCGCGGCCAGATCCACTTCGCCGGCGAGGACATCGTCCCGCTGAGCCCGCCGCACCGGGTCCGCATGGGCCTCGTGCACGTGCTCGAGGGCCGGCGGGTCTTCGAGCACCTGACGCCCGACGACAACCTGCTCGCCGCCTATCCGGGCCGCCACGCGAAGACCAGCTTCGCCGAGCTGCGCGACCAGGCCTACACCTACTTCCCACGCCTGGCCGAGCGCGGGCGCACCAAGGCCGGCTACCTCTCGGGGGGCGAGCAGCAGATGCTCGCTATCGCCCGCGCGCTGATGACCGAGCCGCGGCTGATCATGCTCGACGAGCCGTCCCTCGGCCTGGCGCCCTTCCTCGTGCAGGAAATCTTCGAGATCATTCGCAAGATCAACCGCGAGCGGCGCACCAGCGTGCTGCTCGTCGAGCAGAACGCCAAGGCCGCGCTCGACATCGTGGACCGCGCCTACCTGATCGAGAACGGCAACATCGTGATGAGCGGCAGCGCCGACGCCCTCAGGCGCAATCCCGACGTGCAGGAGTTCTACCTCGGGGGCACCGGCAAGATCGACTACCACGCGGTCAAGCACTATCGTCGTCGCAAGCGCTGGCTCGCCTGAAGCCGGGGGCCTCGCGAAACGCGCTACCATCGGCAACGATCCTCCCAGGCTGTCGCAAGGACCGCCACACCCCAGATGTTCAGTTTCCTCCCGCCGACCGCACGCGGCATCGTCGCCGCCATCCTGCTCGTCCTCAACGTCCTGCTGTGGACGTCGATCCTCTTCGTGCTGGCGCTGGTGCGCCTGGTCCTGCCGTTCGAGTCCGTGCGCCGGCGCCTCGATCCCCTGCTCAACCGGGTCGCTAGCCTCTGGATCTCCGGCAACAGCGCCTGGATGCGTCTCACCCAGCGCACCGAATGGGATGTGGAGGGCGTGGAAGGACTCGACCCCAACGGCTGGTACATGGTGAGCGCCAACCACCAGACCTGGGTCGACATCTTCGTGCTGCAACATGTGCTGAACGGGCGCATCCCGCTGCTCAAGTTCTTCCTCAAGCACGAGCTGATCTGGGTGCCCTTCATGGGGCTCGCCTGGTGGGCGCTCGGCTTCCCGTTCATGCGCCGGCACTCGGACGCCTACCTGCGCGAGCATCCCGAGAAGCGCTTCGAGGACCTCGAGACCTCACGACGCGCCTGCCAGAAGTTCGCCCTCGTGCCCACCAGCGTGATGAACTTCCCCGAGGGGACCCGGTTCACGGCGCAGAAGCACGCGGCCCAGCGCTCGCCCTACCGGCACCTGCTGCGACCGAAGGCGGGCGCGCTCGCGCTGTCGCTCGCGGTGCTCGGCGAGCAGTTCCGTTCCTTCCTCGACGTGACGATCGTCTATCCGGGCGGCGCGCCGACGTTCTGGCAGTTCCTGTGCGGCCGGGTGCCGCGCATCGTCGTGCGGGTGCGCCGGCTGGAAGTGCCGCCGGAGCTGCTAGGCGGCGACCCGATCGCCGACGCGCGCCTGCGCAAGGCGGTGCACCGCTGGCAGGCGGCCCGATGGGCCGAGAAGGACGCCCTGATCGGCGAGCTGCTCGGGGAGCGCGTCAGCGAGCCCCTGCCGTCCCTGGAGGCGGCGGTACCGACTCGGTCCTGAAGTCGGCGGGCGTCACGATCTCCAGCACTTCGAAGTCCTCGGAGTGCGCGAGTTCCCGGTGCCGGATGCCCGGTGGCTGGTGCACGCAGGTGCCCGCCTCCATCAGGACCTCGCCGACGCCCTCGTACTCGAAGCGTGCCCAGCCGCGCAGCACGTAGACGAGCTGCAGGCCGACCTCGTGGCGATGCCATTCGCCGGTGGCATTGGTGCCCTTGCGGGCCCGGATCACGTGCATGACGGCATGGCCGTTCGTCGCGTCCCTGATGCCGAGGTCGCGATACTCGAAGTACTCGCGCAGGCCGTCGGCACGGAACTCGGCATCGCGGGCATGCTGGATACTGAACTTCATCGGGCGCTCCTGCGGTGGATCTCGTCGAGGACCGGCAGCAGGTGCGTCCGGAATCGCGCCGGGTTCTCGATCATCGGGAAGTGGCCCAGGCCGGGCATTATCGTGGCCACCGCCCCGGGAATCCGGGACGCGGTGGCCGCGCTGTTCTCGGCGCGGCACGAGTAGTCGTACTCGCCCGTGAGCAGCCAGACCGCGCAGCGGCTCGTGTCGATCCGCGCGGCATGCTCGCGGAAGCGGCTGTCGGCCCGGAAGAAGCGCATGTCGCCCTCGAAGACGTAGGAACCGCCCTGCTGGTAGTGCCAGAGGGTCTCGGCGCGTGCCGAGGGCGGGCTCTGCGGGGCGCACAGCCCGGAGACCAGCGCCGCGCAGAACTCGCCGCTGGCGAAGTCCCGGGCGCCGAGCCAGCTGTCGTCCCACCAGGGCGAGGGCTCGTCGGTCGCCTCGAGCCCGATCACCGCGCGGAAGCGCTCGCCGTGGTCGGCGGCGAGCGGGAACACCACGCGCCCGCCCATGGAGCAGCCGAGCACGACCGGCCGCTCGAGTCCCAGCGCATCCGCGAAGCCGACGATCGCGCCCGTGTAGAACGACGGCGTGAGCTGGTAGCGACGTTCCATCCAGTCGTCCGGCACGCTCGACTTGCCGTGCCAGGGCAGGTCGAAGGCGATCACCCGGAAGCGGTCGGTGACCTCCGGGTCGCACATCAGGTGGCGGAACTGGTTCGAATGCGAGCCGGCGGTATGCAGGCACAGCAGGGGAATGCCGATGCCCGCCTCCTCGTAGTACACGCGGTACGAGCGGCCCTCGATCGGGTAATGCACATAGCCGCCGCGGATCGGCTCGAAGCGGACCTCGCCCGCCGGGCCGCGAGCCGGATCGGGATCGGCCGCGACGGGATCCGGGTCGAACTCGCGCGGCAGCGCGAGCAGCGCCTTCAGGAAGGCGAGCCCGGCTCGCAGCCGATCGACATCGCCGCTGACCTCCATGTGCCCGTAGCTCGACATCGCGAAGATGTCGTGGAAGCCCCGCGGCGGGATCGCCCGCCAGAACTTCCGCCACGACTGCTCCGTCGCGGCGAGCGTGACATGGGCACGACGCATGTGGAAGGGGCCCTGCGCGACCGACGCGATCCGGCCCGCCTCGATGCGCAGGAACCAGGGCGTCTCGTCGATCCGGATGCAGAGGTCGAGGGCGAGGTCGCGACCGAGCCAGGCGAGCGCGGGCCGGCCCTCGGCCGTCGCGCGCCATCGCTCGAACCATTCCTTGCCGAACATGCGTCTCCTCCTCGCGGCGGCCGACTCGCGCCGCGCCGTCCGATCGTACTCCAGGGACACGGGCGCGCGCAGCGCGGCGTCGGGAACGCCGGCTTGCACCGACGCCGCCGGCGGGCCAGACTCGGCGCATCCCGCGGCGACGCGTCGCGCACCATCCCCGTTCCGAGAGCATGCCCGACCGACCCGTCCTCGTGGCCCAGCTCAGCGACACGCATCTCCGTCCGCGCGGCGCCGCGGGCGTCGGCGGGATCGACCCGGCGGCGGCGCTCGCAGACGCCGTGCGCGCCATCGGCCGGCTCGAGCAGGCCCCCGACGCGGTGGTGATGACGGGCGACCTCGCCGACGGGGGACACGACGAGGCCTACGCGCTGCTGCGCGAACTGCTCGCCCCCCTGTCGATGCCGGTGTACCTGCTCGTCGGCAACCATGATGCGCGCGAGCCCTTGCTGCGGGCCTTCCCCGATCATGCCCGGCTCGCGTCCGGCGCGCCCGCGGGCAGCCTGCAGTACGAGGCGACGATCGGCCCGCTGCGGCTGGTCGTGCTCGACACGCTCGCGCCGGGGCACGACTACGGCGAGCTGTGCGACGAGAGGCTCGACTGGCTCGAGGACCGGCTGGGGCGGTGCGCCGGGCAGCCGGTCGTCGTGGCGATGCACCATCCCCCCTTCGCGACCCTGATCGAACCGATGGACCGCATCGGCCTGCGCCGCGGGGGCGAACGCCTCGCCGCGATCCTGCGATCGCACCCGAACGTCGAGCGAGTGATCTGCGGCCACCTGCACCGATCGATCGAGGCGCGCTTCGGCGGCACGATCGCCTCGACCTGTCCGGCGACGGTCCACCAGATGCACCTCGACTTCGATCCCGCCTCGCGCTATCGCTGGACCCGCGAGCCGCCGCAGTTCCGCATCCATGCCTGGACGCCGGCCAGCGGGCTCGTGACCCACCTCGCCAGCGTGCCGCCCTTCGACGGGCCGCACGGCTTTCGCAGCTAGCGCGGCGCGGTCAGTCCGGCTCGCCGGGCCGCGGCTCCCCGTCCTGCATCGGGCGCGAAGCGCCGGACGACGAGGCGGCACCATGGCCCCGCGTGAAGGCCTCGACGTGGTCCATCAGGGTGTCGAACTCCGCGGCCGCCGCGGCCTCGTCCCCGCGCGCGATCTGCCGGGCGGTGCGGGCGTAGGAGCGGGCGATGTCGGGCTGCTCGGCGGCGCTGCGGTAGTTGAGCACCCAGAAGCGGCGCACCAGGCCGCGCATGGCGGCCATCGCGCCGGCGGAGAACTCGTTGCGCGCCGTCTCGCGGCAGAGGGCGATGAAGCGCCGGTTCGCCCGCCGGAACAGCTGCCAGTCGCCCGAGTACGCCGCATCCTCGAACGCGTCGGCGAGCCGGCCGAAGTCGGCGCGCTCGTCCGCCGTGGCGAGCCGCGCCGCCTGCCTCACCACCAGGCGCTCGATCTCGCGCCGGACCTCGAGCATGCGCAGCTGCTGCGCGAGGTCGATCTCGCTCACCCGATAGCCGCGGTGGGGCAGCACCTCGATGAGGTGCTCGCGGGCGAGGCGCTGCAGCGCCTCGCGGATCGGCGTGCGGCCCAGGCCGAGCCGATGCGCGAGCATCGCCTCCGACACCGGCGCCCCCGGCAGCAGCTCCAGCTCGACGATCATCTCCTCGAGCCGCTCGTGCGCCTCCTCGCTGAGCGGCCGCCGGTGCGGACGCTCATGCCGGGGTGCGCCGCGTTTTCCACCGCCCGCCATGACGGCTCATCCCGACTGCTGCAGTCGCAAGGCTTCGAGGATCTTGCGCCCGGCCCGCCCGCTCACGGGCCAGCCGAGCCGCTCCTCCTCCTTCGCGATGGCGGCCCGGCTGCGACTGCCGATCAGGCCGTCCACCTCGCCGATGTCGTGGCCGCGCCGGATCAGCAGCTCCTGGAGCTCGCGCCGTTCCGCGCGACCGATGCCCGGATCGTCGGTAGGCCATGGCGCATGGAAGGGCGGGCCGCCCCGGAGCCGGTCCGCGAGATGCGCGATCGCGAGCGCGTAGCTCTCGGCGGCGTTGTAGGCGTAGAGCGCGTCGAAGTTGGGCAACACCAGGAACGCCGGCGCGCGCGCCGAGCGAACGTCGCGCATCGCCGGCACGATGAGTCCCGCCCGCATCACCGGCGTGAGGCGGAACTCGGCCGGATCGATGGGCCGGCCGTCCGCCAGCGTCAGGCCGAGCGAGATCCACTCGGACAGGGAGCGCCGGTTCCGCCGACCCGCGAGGTTGGTGTTGAAGCTGTCGGGCAGGCGCACCTCGAAGCCCCAGGTCTCGCCCCGCCGCCAGCCGGCGCGTCGCAGGAAGTTGGCCGTGGACGCCAGTGCGTCCGGGACCGAACCGACGATGTCCCGGCGCCCGTCCCCGTCGAAATCGACCGCCGTGTTCATGAAGGTGCTCGGCATGAACTGCGTCTGGCCGAAGGCGCCCGCCCAGGAGCCGACCAGCGCGTCGGGCGCGACATGGCCCTCCTCGACGATGCGCAGCAGCGTCAGGAACTCTTCCTGGAAGTAGGACTGGCGCCGGCCGAAGCAGGACAGCGTCGCGAGCGAGCGCACGAGCGACAGCTTGCCGAAGTTGCGCCCGTAGTTGCTCTCCACGCCCCATACCGCCACCACCGTGGCCGGATCGACGCCGAAGCGCCGCTCCACCGCCGCCAGCGTGTCGGCATGCTGCTCGAGCATCGCGCGTCCGTCCTCGATCCGGTCGTCATCGACGAGCGCGGCGAGGTAGTCCCAGATGGGCGTCCTGAACTCCGGCTGGTAGTCGAGCGAGGCGAGCACGCCGCGATCCGGCTCGATGCCCCCGAGCTGCGCGGACCATGTCGCCGCGCTGATGCCGCGCGAGCGCGCGAGCGGCTCGAGCTTGCCGAGGCAACGGGCGAACTGCGCCGGATCAGCGGGCGGAAGGCTGTCGTCGACGGCGGATGGGGCGGTCGGCACCTTGGCGCTCGAACCGGAAGCCGCGAGCGCCACGGGAACCGACGCGCCCAGCGCGAACGCGACGGCAACGAAGGCCAGTGCGACCGACGCCCCGCGGATCGATGACGGGCGTCGGATCGCGCGCCTGGTGAACGGTCGGCGAAGCATCGGCCAATTCTAGACCGCGTCCGGCGAGGGTCGAGCCCCGGCCGACGAGCGATAATCGCCGACACCAAGACGCAGGGAGGAGACAGCTCGATGAGGATCCTGGCCGAAGGACTGGAGTTCCCGGAAGGACCGGTGGTTGCGCCCGACGGATCGCTGCTCGTCGTCGAGATCCGGCGCGGCACCCTCACCCGGATCGACCCGCGCACCGGCACGACGAGCGTCGTCGCCCGGCCCGGGGGCGGCCCCAACGGCGCCGCGATCGGGCCGGACGGGGCCTGCTACGTCTGCAACAACGGCGGCTTCCACTGGCAGCGGCATGGCGACATCCAGGTGCCCACCTTCCAGCCGTCGGGCTATACCGGCGGACGCATCGAGCGCATCGACCTCGATACCGGGCGCGTCGACATCCTCTACGACCGCGTCGGCGAGCATCACCTGCGCGGCCCGAACGACATCGTGTTCGACGCCCACGGCGGCTTCTGGTTCACCGACCTCGGCAAGTCGCGGCCGCGCGACCTCGACCGCGGCGGCATCTACTACGCGCGCGCCGACGGCTCGTCCATCACCGAGGTCGTCCATCCCGTCTCGCGGCCCAACGGCATCGGCCTTTCCCCGGACGGCGGGACCCTCTACGTCGCCGAGACCGAGACCGGCCGGCTCTGGGCCTGGCCGATCCTCGGCCCGGGCGAGCTCGCGCGCGAGCCTTTCCCGAGCCCGCACGGCGGACGCCTGCTGTACTCGACGGACAGGTATCGCCTCTTCGATTCGCTCGCGGTCGAGGCCGGCGGCAACATCTGCGTGGCCACCCTCATGGAGGGCGGCATCTCGGTGTGCAGCCCGCGGGGCGGGCTGGTGGAGTTCGTCCCCTTCGACGATCCCTACACCACCAACCTCTGCTTCGGCGGCGCCGACATGCGCACCGCGTGGATCACGCTCTCGAGCCGCGGACAGCTCGTGGAAGTGCCCTGGCCGCGGCCCGGGCTGCGGCTCGCGCACTGAGGCGACGCTCGCGCGGGCGAGCGCGGGATGTCCGGGCCGGCAAGGACCGCCACCCCGTCCCCCGGGGCCGGCCCGGCCGCTTACAAATGCTTACGAGGGTGCGTCGGCACTTTACCGCGCGCCGATCGACCATTGCTCCCGAACGCTCGATGAAGGGCGTGACCGAACGAGAGACCGCTCTCATTCCTTGAAGGAGCAAGACATGCAACGCAAGACGATTCGCCGCTTCGCCCTGGTCAGCGCCATTGCCGTCGCCACCCCCATCGCCGTGATGGCCCAGCAATCCGCCGGCGAGCGCGCCCCCGGCGCACACAAGGGGCCCTTCCACAAGGCCCATTTCCACAAGGGCCATCATCGCCACCACGGTCATTTCCATGGCGGCGGCGTCCACAGCGGCCACATGCTGCGGGGCCTCGACCTGACCGAGGAACAGCGCGACAAGCTGTTCGAACTGCGCCACGCCCAGGCCCCGAAGATGCGCGAACTCGGCAAGAGCTTCCGCGAGGCGCAGCGTGAACTCCGCGCGATGTCGATGTCGGATTCGTTCGACGAGGCGAAGGCGAAGCAGCTGGCCGATGCCGCCTCGCAGGCGAGCGCCGGCATGGCGCTGCTGCGCGCCCAGCTTCGCAACGAGACCTACAAGATCCTCACGCCGGAGCAGCGCGAAAAGCTCGCCAAGCGCGCCGAGATGCGCAAGCGCGGCCCGAAAGGTCCCCGCGGCGGCGACGAAGCGCGCAGCTGACGCGCCGGACGATCTTCAGACGGAATCCCTCCCCCTCGGGCGCCTTCGGGCGCCCTTTTTTGTTTGCGCGGCAAGGCGGCGCGGGGCTCAGGCGAGGTTCAACCCGCCGTCGGCGAGCAGCACCTCGCCGGTGAGGTAGTCCGAGGCCACCAGCAGCATGACGGCCTGCGCGATGTCCGAGGGCGTGGCCGCCCGCCGCATGGGGGCGCGCTCGTTCCACAGCCGCCGGGCGTCGGCCCAGTCCGCGGTGAGCGGCGTGTCCACCAGGCCCGGCGCGACCGCATTCACCCTGATGTCCGGTGCGAGCGAGAGCGCGAGCAGCCGGGTGACGTGGTTCAGCGCCGCCTTGGTCGCGGCGTAAGGAATCGATGCGCCCTTCGGACGAATCCCCGCATGGGAACTGATATTGACGACGCAGCCGGCGCGGCCGCGCCGCGCGGCGGCCCGCAGCGCGGGGCATGCCTCGGCGACCAGGCGGAACGGCGCCACGACGTTGACCTCGTGCAGCTCCCGCCATACTTCCGGCGTGGCGGCCGCCAGGTCCTCATGGGGAATGACCCGGCTGATCCCGGCGTTGTTGACCAGCACGTCGAGGCGGCCCCAGGCGGCGAGCGCCTCGCGGACCAGCCTCGCGCGATCCGCGTCGTGGGCAAGATCCGCCTGGACGTAGCGCGCCGAGCCCAGCTCGGCGGCGAGCGCCCGCCCCGCCTCGACCGAGCGGCGCGAATGCAGCACGACCGAGTAGCCCTCGCGCGCAAGGCGGCGGGCGATCGCGGCGCCGATGCCGGATGTCGAGCCCGTGACGAGCGCGACCGGGGTGGATGCGTTCATTGCCGGCATTGTCGGGGATGCGTCCCCGGCGGTCGACTCCCCCGGTGGGCACGCGGCTTTGCCGCCGGGCGATCGCGGGCCCATACTCTCGCGCAAATCTCGCGCAAACCGGTGGAACGCTTCAGGGAGACCGACCCATGGGCTGGCTGATTCTCGGGATGGTGCTTTTCTTCGGCCCGCATTCCGTGCGGCTCGTTGCCGACGACTGGCGCAGCGCGACGATCGCCAGGATCGGCGAGCCCGCCTGGAAGGGGCTCTACACCCTGGTCTCGATCATCGGGCTCGTCGTGATGATCTACGGCTACGGCGCGGCCCGGGCCGACCCGACCGTGCTCTGGGTGCCGCCCGCCTGGGGCCGGCACGTCACGGCGCTGCTAAGCCTCGTCGCCTTCGTGCTGGTAGCGGCCGCTTACATCCCCGGCACGCACATCCGGGAACGGATCGGCCATCCGATGGTCGCCGGCGTGAAGGCCTGGGCGCTGGGCCACCTGCTGTCGAACGGCACCCTCGCCGACCTGCTGCTCTTCGGCGTGTTCCTGGTGTGGGCGATCATCCAGTTCGTGGCGATGCGCCGGCGCGACCGTGCCGAGGGCCGCACTCGACCCGCCGCGGGGTGGGGGCGCGACGCGGCGGCGATCGTCGTCGGCATCGTGGCCACCGGGGTGTTCGCGCTGTGGCTGCACGCGCCCCTGATCGGGGTGCGGCCGTTCTGACGGGGCGGCGGGCACGGGAGGCCGCGCCGGCGAGCGCCGGAAAAATGGCGGGGCCGCCCGGCCCGCGTGCGGACGGGACGGCCCCGAAGCCGCCATCGGGAAGGCGGTGAGGGGGCTCGAAGGGCCCGGGCCGAAGGCCCGGGGAGTTGCTCAGCTGTTGCTGTAGAGCTCGCGGCGATCCTCGTCGGTGAGGCCCGCCAGGTCGACGCGGGGCTGCTCGGCCCGATAGTCGGGATTGGCGGCGAACACGGTCTCGTTGTCCTCGATGACGATGTACGGCGCATCGCTCGCCGTCAGGCCCGTCTGCGAGATGGTCGAGGTCGGCTGGCCTGCGGTCGGGTCGTAGAGCTCGCCGGCGAAGGCGCCGACCGAGGCGGTGGCGATCGCGGCGGTGGCGACGGTCTTGGCAAGGATCTTCATGTTGCTTCGTGCTCCGTAGGTTCGATGGGTCGTCCGGTTACCGGAATCCAGATCCGGTCTCGACGCTCGGGCAGCGGTTGGAGGAGGAGAGCTGCAGCGCGGTGTCGATGGGGAGGATTCTGCGGAGGCCGGGTTGCATCGCGGGCACGACCCGGGATCGGTTCGGTCGAGCTTTGGTCACGATCTGGTCACGGCTCGGGCGGGCCGCCCGGCGCTCGCCGGTCAGAGGATCTGGGCGAGGAAGCGCCGGGTGCGCTCGTGCTGCGGGGCGGTGAAGAACTGCGCCGGCGGCGCGACCTCGACGATCTCGCCCTCGTCCATGAACACGATGCGGTCGGCGACGGCGCGCGCGAAACCCATCTCGTGGGTGACGACGATCATGGTCATGCCGTCCTCGGCGAGCGCCATCATGGTGTCGAGCACTTCCTTGACCATCTCGGGATCGAGCGCGGAGGTCGGCTCGTCGAACAGCATGATCGAGGGCTCCATGCACAGGGCGCGCGCGATCGCGGCGCGCTGCTGCTGGCCGCCCGACAGCTGGCCGGGATACTTGTCCGCCTGGTCGGCGATTCGCACCCGCTCGAGCAGGGCCATTGCGCGCGCCTGCGCCTCGCGGCGCGGCAGGCGCCGCACCCACACCGGCGCGAGCGTGCAGTTCTCGAGCACCGTCAGGTGCGGGAACAGGTTGAACTGCTGGAAGACCATGCCGACGCGCGCCCTGATGGCATCGATGTGGCGCACGTCGTCGTCGAGCTCGACGCCCTCGACGAAGATGCGGCCACGCTCGTGCACCTCGAGCCGGTTGATGCAGCGGATCAGCGTGGACTTCCCCGAGCCGGACGGCCCGCAGACGACGATGCGCTCGCCGCGGGCGACGTCGAGGCTGACCGAGCGCAGGGCCTGGAAATCGCCGAACCACTTCTCGACGGCCTGGATCGAAACCGCGGGCGTGCTCATCGTCGGGCCTGCCCCGTGCGTCGCTCGAGCCATCGGGCGTAGCGCGACATGGCGTAGCAGCCGATCCAGTACACGAGCATCGAGAACAGGAGCGCCTCGAGGAAGTACTTCTTCCATGCGGCGTCGGTCTCGACCGACTTCTTCACGGCGTACGCGAAGTCGAAGATCGCGATGACGACCACGAGCGACGTGTCCTTGAACAGCGCGATGAAGCTGTTGACGATGGGCGGGATGGCGATGCGCAGCGCCTGCGGAAGGATCACGAGGCCCATCATGCGCCAGTAGGGCAGTCCCAGCGCCTGGGCAGCCTCGTACTGCCCCCGGGGCACCGCCTGGAGGCCGCCGCGGATCACTTCCGCGAGATACGCCGCCACGAAGACGATGATGGCGACCTGGGCGCGCAGCAGCTGCTCGACGTTGAAGCCCGCCGGCATGAACAGCGCGAACATGACGCT
Source organism: uncultured Burkholderiaceae bacterium (assembly GCA_964509685.1). GTDB lineage: Bacteria > Pseudomonadota > Gammaproteobacteria > Burkholderiales > Burkholderiaceae_E > JAMLIN01. The sequence goes on along the minus strand of CAZDYQ010000019.1, from coordinate 14,925 downwards.
CGCCATGAAGAGCACCGCGATCAGCGGCACGCCGCGCACGACCTCGATCCAGGTGATGGACAGGGCGCGCACGACCGGCAGCCTGGAACGGCGGCCGAGCGCCAACAGCAGGGCGATCGGAAAGGCGAAGGCGATGCCGAAGATGGTGAGCATGAGCGTGACCGGCAGCCCGCCCCACTGGCTGGCGGGGACCGGGACCAGGCCCGCGCCGCCCCCCATGAGCCAGAACGCGAGGAGGCACCCCGCCACCCAGACGAACGGGAGGAACGGGTTCCACATGCGCGGCCAGGCCGACAGCACCGGCAGCGCGACGAGCACCGCGACCACGATGCCGGGCCGCCACTGCTCCGCGTAGGGATAGGTGGCGAACATCATGAACCGGAACTTCTCCCACACCACGGCCCAGCAGGCACCCTGGCCGCGCGCCGCCTCGCAGGCGGCGGCGGGCTGCGGCCCCCAGACGGCATCGAAGACGAGCCAGTCGAGCAGCCCGGGCAGCACGATCGCCACGAGCGCAAGGAGCGCGAGCGTCACCACGGCGTCGCGCCGGTTGGCGAAGAAGGCCGCGCGCAGCCTGCCCGCCAGGCCGGATCGCGGCGGGGCGGAGCGCGGGCGCGCCCGCTCGGGGTGGGGCGGCATCGGCGCTGCGCCCGGCGAGGCGGGCATCATCGCTCCACGAGGCGCGTGCGCGCCTCGAACACGTTCATCCCGACGGCGATCGCGAGGCTGATGGTGAGATAGACGGCCATCACGATCAGCATCGCCTCGATCGCCTGGCCGGTCTGGTTCATCGTGGTGTTGGCCACGGACACGAGGTCGGGATAGCCGATCGCCACCGCGAGCGAGGAGTTCTTGGTGAGGTTCAGGTACTGGTTGGTGAGCGGCGGGAAGATCACCCGCAGGGCCTGCGGCATCACCACGAGGCGCAGCCGCTGTCCCGCCGAGAGGCCCAGCGCCTTGGCCGCGTCGATCTGGCCCCGATCGACCGACATCAGCCCCGCGCGCACCACCTCGGCGACAAAGGCCGCGGTGTAGAGGGACAGGCCGATGGCGAGCGCCGCGAACTCCGGCGACACCGCGATGCCTCCGCGATAGTCGAAGCCGCGCAGCACGGGGTAGTCGATCGCCGTCGGCGCGCCGGCCAGCGCCCAGGCGACCAGCGGTATCCCGACGACGAGCAGGAGGGCGACGGGAAGCACCGGCGGCGCGCTGCCCGTGTCGATTCGCCGGCGCTCCGCATGGCGATGCCAGGCGAACGCGAGGGCCGCCGCCACCAGCAGGCCGATGCCCGCGGCCAGCCAGCCGGCGTGAGCCTGCGGCCACGCGAAGTGCAGGCCTCGCTGGCTCATCACCACGAGGCCGCCGAGCGAGATGGCCTGCCTCACGGGCGGCAGCCATTCGGTCAGGATCCCGTACCAGGCGAAGAGCTGCAGCAGCAGGGGCACATTGCGCACCGCCTCGACGTAGGCGCCGGCGAGGCCGGAGAGCAGCCGGTTGCTCGCGAGCCGCGCGACGCCGATCGCGGTGCCGAGCACGGTCGCGGCGACGATCCCGATCGCGGAGACGATGAGCGTGTTGGCGAGGCCGACGACGAGCGCACGCGCGTAGGTGTCGCCGGGCTGGTAGGGGACCGGCGTCTGCGCGATGGCGAAGCCGGCCTCCTGGCCGAGGAAGCCGAAACCCACCTGGATTCCGCGCGCCGCCAGGTTGTCGAGCGTGTTGCCGACGAGCCAGGCGACCACGGCGGTGACCGTCGCGAGCAGCGCGACCTGCCAGGCCCAGCCGCGCACCCGTTCGCTGCGCAGGTTCATCCGACGGACCGGCGCTCGCGCCGCGAGGGCGCCAGCGGCGCCATGTTCAGCGAATCGGCGGCGCGTACATCAGTCCGCCGTCCTTCCAGAGCGCGTTCTGGCCACGGGGGATGCCGAGCGGGCCGATGTTGCGCTCATAGATCTCGCCGTAGTTGCCCACCGCCGCCACCACGCGGGCCAGCCAGTCGGGGGACAGGCCGAGTCCCTTGCCGATCTCGCCGGTCCCGCCGAGCATGCGCTGGATCGCGGGCGACCCGGCGCCCTTGCGCAATTCCTCGACATTGGCGCTGGTGATGCCGTGCTCCTCGGCCTCGATCAGGCCGAAGAGCGTCCAGCGCACGATCGCGAAGAGCTCCCAGTCGTCGCGGCGAACCGCGGGGCCCAGCGGCTCCTTGGAGATGGCCTCCGGCAGGATCACGTAGTCGTCCGGACGATCGGCCCCCTGGCGCACGGAGGCGAGCCCGGAGATGTCCGAGGTGAAGACGTCGCAGCGCCCCGCGAAGAAGGCCTGCAGGATCTGCGAGAGCTCGCCGATCACCACCGGCTTGTACTGCATCGAGTGGGCCCGGAACCAGTCGGTGAGGTTGAGCTCGGTCGTGGTGCCGGGCAGGATGCAGACGGTCGCGCCGTCGAGCTCGCGCGCGCTCTGGACGCCGAGCGACTTCGGGACCATGAAGCCCTGGCCGTCGTAGAAGAGGATGCCCGCGAAGACGAGCCCGAGGGCGGAATCGCGGGAGGCCGACCAGGTCGTGTTGTGCGACAGGACGTCCACCTCGCCGGTCTGCAGCGTGGTGAAGCGGTTCTGCGTGTTCGTGGGCCGGAACTCGACCTTGGCCGGGTCGCCGAGGATGGCGGCGGCCAGCGCCCGGCAGAAGTCCACATCGATCCCGCTCCAGCGCCCCTGGCTGTCGGGCGCCGCGAAGCCCTGCAGGCCGGTGTTGACCGCGCAGCGCAGGCTGCCGCGCGACTTGATGGCGTCGAGCGTGGGGCCGGCATGCGCGGCGCCCGTGGCGAACAGGGCGGCCGCCAGGCCGGCAAGCAAGGCGCGAATGATCGTCATCTGTCCAGCTGTCACTCGATATGCGGGTACGCGGGGTGCGCGGGCACGCGCCCGCGGGTCGCCGATCCGGGGAGTCTAGGATTTAGCCGGTTTCGCGCCCTTTCCACAAGCCCGGGGCCGGGTCGGGGAAAGGGATCCGCGCGACGCGTATCATCTCGGAAAAAGAACGCCCGCCCCGCGGCGAGCCCGAACCAACCTCCGGCAAGCGCCGAAAGCCCGAAAGGAGCCCGATGGCCGCACTCGCTCCAGAAGAACTCGCGCACCGCGCCAACCCCGCCGACATGCCCGGGCCCGACGAGCCCCTGGGCGCGACGCCCGACAGCTCGCCGGACGCGGCGCCCGGCCCCCTGCTCGTCGGCCACGAGCGCGCGCGCCGCGCCATCGAGCTCGCGTTCGGCATCGATGCGGACGGCTACAACGTGTTCGTCACGGGGCCGCCGGCGAGCGGCAAGATGCGCTTCGTCGAGGAGGCGATCCGCCGGCGCGGCAAGCGCGGCGAGCCGCTCGACTGGGTCTATGTCAACAACTTCGCCGCGCCTGCCCGGCCGCTCGCGATCGGCCTGCCGCCGTGCATGGGCGTGCAGCTTCGCGACGACATGCGCCACCTGGTCGAGGAGTTGAAGGCGACCATCCCGGCCGCCTTCGAGGCCGAGGGTTACGCGAACGAGGTCGAGCGGATCCAGGCGGAGTTCGCCGAGCGCCACACCAAGGCGCTGTCGGACCTGAACGAGGAAGCGATGCGCGAAGGCATCGGCCTCATCCAGACGCCGAACGGCTTCACCCTCGCGCCGATCCGCGACGGCGAGGTGCTGTCCAACGAGGACTTCGCAAGGCTCTCGAAGGAACGCCAGCAGGAGATCCAGGAAAAGCTGATGGCGTTCCAGGAGAAGCTCCAGAAGATCGTGCGCAACAGCATCCGCATGCGCAAGGAGCAGATCGAGCGCGTGCAGAAGCTCAACCGCGACACCACCGCGATGGCGGTGGGCGGCGCGATCGACGAGCTCCTCGAGCGCTACAAGGACGTCCCGAAGCTGTGCGAGTGGATCCGCTCGGTGCACGACGACATCCTCGAGAACGCGGACGACTTCCTGCCGCGCAAGCCGATGCCCAGCGTGGTGGGCTCGCCCCTCGTGACGGGCCCGGACCTCGGCCGCTACGAGGTGAACCTGCTGCGCACCTGCAACGGGGACGACGCGACGACGCCCGTGGTCCGCGCCCAGCACCCGACGCTCGTCAACCTGATCGGGCGCGTCGAGCATCGCGCGATGTTCGGCACGCTCGTGAGCGACTTCCGCCTGATCCGCGCCGGCGACCTGCACCGCGCCAACGGCGGCTACCTGCTGGTCGATGCGCTGCGGCTCGTCACGGAGCCCTTCGCCTGGCCCGCGCTCAAGCGCGCGCTGGAGCGGCGCAGCATCCGCATCGAGTCGCCGGCCGACGTGATCGGCGTGATCTCGGCGGCGCAGGCCGAGCCTGAGCCCATCCCGCTCGACGTGAAGGTGGCGCTGTTCGGCGACCGCTACCTCTACTACCTGCTCGACGCCTACGATCCCGACTTCCGGCGCCTGTTCAAGATCGTCGCCGACTTCGACGACGACCTGCCGCGGGACGCGGAGCACCAGCGCGCGATCGCCAATGCGGTCCGCGCCCAGGCGCAGCGCCGCGGCCTGCTGCCGTTGACGCGCCATGCGCTCGCCCGGCTCGTCGACGAGGGCTCCCGCCATGCCGAGGATGCCCATCGCGTGAGCGCCCAGCTCGGCCATCTCGGCGAGGTCGCGGTCGAGGCCGACGTCTATGCGCGGGCGAACGGCCGCACCGAGATCGACGGTGACGACATCGCGCGCGCCATCGCCGCCCGGCGCGACCGCGCGGCGCGGGCGGCCGAGGTCTACCGGCGCTCGATCATCGAGGGCACGCTCGCCATCGCCACGAGCGGCGAGCGGGTGGGCCAGGTGAACGGGCTCGCGGTCTACGAGCTCGGCGGCGAGTACTTCGGCCATCCCAGCCGGATCACCGCGACCGCGGCCCTCGGCGAGGGCAAGCTCCTCGACATCCAGCGGGAAACCGACCTCGGCGGCTCGATCCACAGCAAGGGCGTGCTCATCCTCGCGTCGTTCCTCAATGCCCGCTACTCGGCCCGCGACCTCATGTCCCTGTCGGCGAGCATCGTCTTCGAGCAGAGCTACGGACCGGTCGACGGCGACAGCGCGACCGTCGCCGAGACCTGCGCCCTGCTGTCGGCGATCGCCGACGTGCCCCTGCGCCAGTCGCTCGCGATCACCGGCTCGATGAACCAGTTCGGGGACGTGCAGGCGATCGGCGGGGTGAACGAGAAGATCGAGGGCTTCTTCGACGTGTGTCGCGAGCGCGGGCTCGACGGCTCGCACGGCGTGATCATCCCGAAGTCGAACGCGCGCCACCTGATGCTGCGCGACGACGTGGTGGCGGCGGTGGCGGCCGGCAAGTTCCATGTCCATGCGATCTCGCATGTCGACGAGGCGATCGAGCTCCTCTCGGGCATGCCGGCGGGCGACCCGATCGCGAGCCTGGCCGACCGCTGCTTCAACGCCCGGGTCGTGTCGCGGCTGCATGCGCTTTCCGCGCTACGCCGGGGCATGCGGCCCGGCACGCCGCTGCGGCAACGCCACGGGCAGGCAGGCAAGCATGACTGAGGCGGGCGGCAACGGCGTCGTGCGCCGGCGGATCCTCGTCGCGGTCGATCCCGCGAGGGTGCGCGTGGCGCCGATCTCGACGGCGGCGCTGCTCGCGCGCGAGCTCGACATGGAGCTCACGGCGCTGGTGGTCGAGGAACAGACCTGGCTGCGCGTCGCTGCCCTGCCCTTCGCGCGGGAGCTTCGGCTGCCATCCGGCGAGTGGCAGGCCTTCGACCCGAGTGGCGTCGAGCGCCTGTTCCGGGAGCATGTCCGCCGCGTCGAAACGATGCTCGCGCGCGTGTGCGCCGAGCACGAGACGCGCTTCACGCTCACCGTCGAGCGCGGGACCTATCCGCGCCGGGCGATCGAATTCGCGGGGACGGCCGACTGGCTGGTGCTCGACCGGGGTGGCGCGACCGACGCGGGCGCCGCGGGCTACCGGCGCATCGCCGCCACCTACGACGGCAGCCCGGCCTCGGCCCGCGCGCTCGCCGCGGCGGCCGCGATCGCGCGCGATGGCCGTCGGCCACTGCGCGTGCTGCTCGTCTCGGACGATCCCGAGCGGTTTCCCGCGCTGCGCGAGCAGGCCCGCGAGCTCGTGGGCGCCGGCCTGCTGCCGGAGTTCGGCCGCGCGTCGCGCGCCGAACCACAGGCCCTGCTCGCCCGGCTCGCCGAGGGCGGCGGCTCGCTCCTCGTCGTCGGATCCGAGCTGGCCGACCCGGTCGCCATGGCCCAGCCCGCCCTCGCCGGCTGCACGGTCCTGGTGGCGCGCTAGGGCGACCGCGATGAAGCGGACGCTCGCCGGCCTCGCGCAGCGCGGCGCGGAAGCGGCGCGCCGGGTCGCCGATGGCGCCTCGCTCGCATGGCGTCGCTGGCGCGAGGGCGATGCCGCCGCGACCCCCGGTCGTACCCTGCGGCTCCAGGCCTCCAGCGTCGACGGCAGGCTCGCCGCCTGGCCCCTGGTCGCGCCCCGCCGGGCGTTCGAGCTCTACCTGCCGGCCGGCATGCCGGCCGGAGCGGCGGTGCCGCTGCTCGTCTGGATCCACGGCTGCCGCCAGCGGGCGCGCGACTTCGCGGCCGGCACGCGCATCCGGGCACATGCGGACGCCCGCGGGATCGCGGTCCTGATGCCCGAGCAGGGGCGGCTGGCCAACCCGATGCGATGCTGGAACTGGTTCGACCCGGCGACGGCCGACGGGCGCGGGGAGGCCGCCATCGTGCTCGCGCAGGTCGAGCAGGCCTGCGACATCCTCGCCATCGACGCGAGCCGCATCTGGATCGTGGGCCTCTCGTCCGGTGCGGCGCTGGCCGCGGCGATCGCGCTCCATGCGCCCCGGCGCTTCGCGGCGCTCGCCTGCCATTCGGGCCTGCCCGCCGGCGCGGCCCGGGACGCGCGCGAGGCGCGCGACGCGATGGCGCATGGCACGAGGCGCGATGTCGCGGCGATCGGCGCGGCCGCCCGCCGCGCGGCCGGGGACGTGCGGCTGCCGGTCCTCGTGCTGCAGGGGGTCGAGGACACGGCCGTGGCGTCGGCCAATGCCGACGCCCTCGTCGTCCAGGCGATCGCGCTCAATGGCGGCGCGACCAGCGGAGCGGCGCCGCCGCCGCCCGATGCCGAGGCCCGCCGGACGTTCGGCGAGCGCGTGGTGCATCAGGCCGACTGGCTCGTCGGCGGCCGGCTCGCGGCGCGGCGCCTGCGGATCGAGGGCCTGGGCCACGCCTGGAGTGGCGGCGACGGCAGCCATGACTACTTCGATCCCGCGCCGCCCGAGGCGACAGCGCTTATCCTCGACTTCCTCGCTGGCCAGGCTCGCCAGGGCCCGGGCCGGTTTCGATCGATCCTCCAGAACACTATTCACCCGGCAGGAGCGGGCAATGGACCTTGAATCGTTTCGGCACTGGTCGCATCGCGCGGCCGACTGGGCGGCGGACTATCGCGCGGGGCTGCGGGAGCGGCCCGTGCGGTCGCCGCTGCGACCCGGGGAGATCGCGGCAAGGGTCGCGGACTCGCCGCCGGAACGGGCCGAACCGTTCGAGCGGATCTTCGCCGACTTCGAGTCGATCGTGCCCCCCGGCATGACCCACTGGCAGCATCCGCGCTTCTTCGCCTACTTCCCGTCCAACGCGGCGCCGCCGGCGGTGATCGCCGAGCAGCTGGCCGGGGCCATGTCCACCCAGAACATGCTCTGGCAGACCTCGCCGGCCGCCACCGAGCTCGAGCAGCGCATGGTGGACTGGCTGCGCCAGGCGGTCGGCCTGCCGGAAGGCTTCTCGGGCGTGCTCCAGGACACCGCGTCGAGCGCGACCCTGTGCGCGGTGCTCACCATGCGCGAAACGACGCTCGCCTGGGACGGCAACCGGGACGGCCTCGCCGCCCATCCGCAGGTCCGCATCTACACGTCGCCGCATGCCCACAGCTCCGTCGAGAAGGCCTGCTGGGTCGCGGGCATCGGCGCGCGCAACGTGGTGCAGGTGCCGACGCGCAAGGGCGATCCCCGGCTCGGTATCGACCCGCGGGCGCTGGAAGCCGCGATCGCGGACGATCGCCGCGCGGGCCTGCTGCCCGCCGGCATCGTCGCCTGCGTGGGCGCGACGTCGGTCGGCGCGAGCGATCCGCTGCGCGAGATCGCGGCGGCGGCGCGGCGCGCGGACGTCTATCTCCATGTCGATGCCGCCTGGGCGGGCTCGGCCATGATCTGCCCGGAGTTTCGCGACATGTGGGACGGCATCGAGGAAGCCGACAGCATCGTGTTCAATCCGCACAAGTGGCTCGGGGTGCCGATGGAATGCTCGGCGCATTTCGTGCGCGACCCCGTCCCGCTGGTGCGCACGCTCGCCATCCAGCCCGAGTACCTGAAGACGCACGGCCGCGACGGGATCGTCAATTTCAGCGAATGGTCGGTGCAGCTGGGCCGGCGGTTCCGCGCGCTGAAGCTCTGGTTCCTGCTGCGCGCCTACGGACTCGAAGGGCTGCGCGAACGCATCCGCAACCATGTCGCATGGGCGCGCGAACTCGCCGGCGCGATCGACGCAGCGCCCGACTTCGAGCTGACGAGCCCGCCGGTGCTCTCGCTCTTCAGCTTCCGCTACACGCCCGCGGGCGTGTCGTCGCCGGAGGCGCTCGACGCGCTGAACCAGAAGCTGCTCGAGGCCGTCAACGACGACGGCACCACCTACCTGACGTCCACGCGGCTGGACGGCCGGCTCGTGATCCGCTTCCAGGTCGGACCGTTCGACACCACGCGCGAGGATGTCGAGCAGGCCTGGCAGGCGGTCGCGCGTGTCGCGCGCTCGCTGCCGTGCGCATGATGCGGGGGCGCCCCATGCTCCCGCCGCGCGAGCGGACGCCATTCCTCCATGAAGCGCATCCGACGAGGCCCTTCCCGATGACGATTCGCCCTCCCGTACCACGCACTTCACGATTCCTTGCGGCGCGCATGGTTCTGCCCTTGCTTGCCGCCGCGCTGATCGCCCTGCCGGGCGCCGCCGGGGCGCAGGAGGGCCGCTCCTGCAGCTTCCAGGACATGCGCGCGTGCAGGACGTGCGCGGAGCTCTCCGACGCGCTCGAGGGCATCCAGCCCTACGACGGCGCCTACGAGGACGACATCAAGTGGACCCCGCTCTTCGGCGCCTTCCTGAAGAACTGCCAGCGCCTCGCGCTGCACCTCATCGAGGATCGCCAGGCCGACCCGACCTACGGAGGACGGTACGGCTCGATGCTGATCACCGTGTCCACCTACTGGGAGAACCGCAATCCGCGCATCAGCGCGCAGTGGGCGCGCATCCTCAAGCGCCTCGGGGCCGATGCGGACACGGTCATTCCCGACAGCGGCAAGTCGTCGCGCCAGCTCGTCGAGCAGGGCGTGGTGACCATCGACTACCCGGAGATCTGGGAAGAACTCGCGGCCCACTGAGTACCGGTTCGCATTACGGCCGCTCGGATGCTGCGTCGCACGACATCAAGTGCTTGACGCCGGCGCCCGGCGGCCGGAAAGTAGCCCCACTTGTCCGACAATCGGGCAAACAGAACGACCGAGAAACACGGCCTGGAGGCGGAGGAGACCTTGAGCGATCCGGCCCCCGGCGGGATCTTCCGCCCGCTTCGTCATGCGCCCGCGTACCGGGCACTGTCGACGGAGATCGAACGGATGATCCTGTCGGGGCAGCTCAAGCCCGGCGATGCACTCCCCACCGAGACCGCGCTCGCCGAGCGCTTCGGGGTCAACCGGTCCACGGTGCGGGAAGCCATTCGCCTGCTGGAACAGGAGGGCCTGGTGTCGCGCACCGCCGGCCGCAGGCTGCAGGTCGCCATGCCCGGCCTGTTCGACCTCGCCCCGAGAGCCACGCGCGCCCTCCTGCTCCAGCACGTCACATTCCTCGAGCTCTGGGAAGTCGCGCTCACGCTCGAGCCGCTCGCCGCGCGGCTCGCCGCGAGCAAGCGCAGCGAGGCGGATCTCGCGGCGCTCGCAGCGAACATGAAGGCGACGGCACGCGCGGTGACGCGGCGGCATCCCACGGCGGAGCTGGATGTCGCCTTTCATGCGACGGTCGCGCGCGCGAGCGGCAACCGGATGCTGATGCTCGCGCGCGAACCCGTGAGCCTGCTCTACGCGCCGATCCTCGGCGCGGTCGAGGCCCGCCTGCCGCAGGCGGCGGCGCGCAATCTCGAGGCGCATCGCCGTATCCACGAGGCGCTGGTGACCCAAAGGCCCGAAGTGGCCGAGGACTGGATGCGGCGGCACCTGGCCGACTTCCGTCGCGGCTTCGAACTCGCCGGGTTTCGCCTCGACGAGGCGGTTCGCTGGCCCGCCCACCCACTGACTGCGAGACAACCACACGAGGAGACCCTGCCATGACCCACCGCAAGTTGCATCGCCTCGCCGGGGCGACGGCCGTCGCCGCGGCCCTCGCGACCGCGCCGCTCGCGCAGGCGCAGGAGACGTTCAGGATCGGCATCGTCAGCTTCCTGTCCGGCCAGGCCGCCGACAGCTTCGGCATCCCGGCGGTCAACGGCGCCAAGTTCCTCATCAGCGAGTTCAACGCGGGCACCGCGCCCGCGCCGTACGACAAGAAGGGCTTCGGTGGCCTGACGATCGAGCCCATCTACGTGGACGAGGCAGGCGGCGCGACCAAGCAGGTCCAGGAGCTGCGCAACCTCTACGACCGCGAGAAGGTGGACGCGGTGGTGGGCTATGTGAGCTCGGGCGACTGTCTCGCGGTCGCGCCGGCCGCCGAGGAGATGAAGCGCTTCCTGCTCCTGTACGACTGCGGCACGCCGCGCGTGTTCGAGGAACGCGAGTACCAGTACGTGTTCCGCACCGCGTCGCACGCGACGATGGACAACGTCTCGCTCGCCCACTACCTCAAGCGCAAGAACATCAAGGTCGAGACGATCAACTACATCAACCAGGACTACGCCTGGGGACACGATTCGCTCAAGGACTTCCAGCTCGCGATGAAGGTCCTCTATCCCGAGGCGAAGACGGGCGAGGACCTGCGGCCGAAGTTCGGCGCCGGACAGTACGGCACGGAGATCTCGGCCCTGCTCTCGAAGCCGGCCTCGGTCACCCACTCGAGCCTCTGGGGCGGCGACCTCCAGGCCTTCATCCTCCAGTCGGCGCCGCGCGGACTGATGAAGCGCAGCCAGGTCGTGCTCTCGGCGGCCGACCATGTGCTGCCCGGGCTCGGCAAGCGGATGCCCGATGGCGTGATCCTCGGGGCCCGCGGCGCCTACGGCCTGATGTCGCCCAAGTCCGAGCTCAACGACTGGTGGTTCCAGGGCTACGAGAAGGCCAACGGCGTCTATCCCGTGCAGGCCCCGTACCGCATGGCGCAGGCGCTCATGGGCCTGAAGCTCGCGGTCGAGAAGGCGATGGAGGCCAACGGCGGCAAGAAGCCGACGCACGAGCAGATCGCCGCGGCGCTGAAGGGCTCCGAGTGGGATTCGCCCGCCGGCCGGATCCGCATGGTGCTCGGCAACGGCCACCAGGCGATCCAGGACACCGCGATCGGGCGCACCCAGTGGAACGAGAAGCTGAACCGCGTGGACCTCGTGGATATCGAACGCTTCCCCGCCGAATGCGTGATGCCGCCCGCCAACATGACCTCGGAGGAATGGCTCACGGCCGGCATGCCCGGGGCCAAGTGCTGAGGCCTTCCCCGGAGGGAGCGCGGCGAGGCCGGCCCCGCGCCTGAGCAGCGCCGGACTCCGCCGGCGGCGTGGACGCGCCGCCGGCGCCGCCCCCGACCGCGCCGCCCCCGACCGCGCCGCCGCACGCGGCGCCTCGCACGAGAAGAAGCTGCGATGCTCGCCCTGACCATCCTGATCGACGGCATTACCTACGCCGCGTGGCTGTTCATCGTCGCGGTCGGGCTCACGCTCGTCTTCGGCGTGCTGCGCATCCTCAACATCGCGCACGGGAGCTTCTATGCGCTCGGCGCCTACGCGGCCGCCAGCTTCGTGGGCTGGCTGGTCGGGGCCGACATGCCCGAGTGGACGACCGTCGCGATCCTGCCGGTCGCGGCGCTGGCGGTCGCCGCCGTGCTCGCCCCCCTGACGGAAAGGCTGCTCCTGCGGCCCTTCTACGGGCGCGACGAGGTCCTGCTCGTGCTGGTGACCTACGCGCTGTTCCTCGCGCTCGAGGACATCACCAAGCTCGTCTGGGGAACGACGCCCTACTACGTGTTCGAGCCCTACTCGCTGTTCGGCAACATCGACTTCGGGCCGCTCACGTACGTGGGCTACGACTTCGCCCTCGTGCTGGTGGCGGTGCTGTGCGGGATCGGGGTGTGGTGGGGACTGAACCGCACGCGCACCGGCAAGATCGTGCTCGCGGTCATCCACAACGCCGAGATCGCGAGCAGCATGGGCGTCAACGTGTCGCGGATCTACACCGGCGCCTTCCTGTTCGGGATCTTCCTCGCGGCACTGGGCGGCGCCCTCACCGCCCCCATGGTGTCGGTGCAGCCCGGCCTGTCGGTCGGCGTGATCATCATCTCCTTCGCCGTCGTAATCATCGGCGGGCTCGGCAGCATCGAGGGCGCGGCCATCGGGGCGCTCATCGTCGGGATCGCGCGGGCGCTCGCCGTCCACACCTGGCCGGCCGCGGAGCTCTTCAGCATCTACATCGCGATGGCGGTGGTCCTCATGTTCCGCCCCGAGGGGCTTTTCCAGCGCATCCAGGCGCGAAAGATATAGGCAAGCCATGGACGATACCGTGCACCGACACGCCCCCGGGAGGGCGCCGGCGCGCCGCCAGCTCGCGGCGGGCGTCGCGGCGATCCTCGTGCTCATGGGCTGCGCCTTCGTGCTCCCGCGGTGGCTCCTGTTCGTGGGAACGATGGCTGCCTCGCACGGGGTCGTCACGCTCGGCATCGTGCTGATGATGCGCGGCGGCGTGGTCTCCTTCGGCCAGGGCCTGGTGTTCGCCGCGGGCGGCTATGCGGCCGCGCTCGCCGGCATGTACTGGGGCCTGAGCGACGCGCTGCTGCTGGTCGCGATCGGCGGCATCGGCGCGGTCGTGATCGCCGCGCCCTTCGCGCCGCTGCTGTCGCGCTACCGCGGCATCTTCTTCGCGATGCTCACGCTCGCGCTGTCCATGGTGCTCTACGGCATCCTGGTGAAGACCACCGCCCTCGGCGGCTCCGACGGGTTCAACCTGTCGCGACCGACCTTCTTCGGCATCGGGGTGGAGGCGGACCAGGGGAACTTCGCGATGTACCTGCTCGCGGTGGCCGTTACCGGCCTGCTCGGCCTGGCCGCCCGGGTCTACTTCGACTCGACCCGCGGCCTCGTCGCCCTGGCGGTGCGCGAGAACGAGCTTCGCGTCGAGTACCTCGGCGCCTCGGTGCGCCGGCTGCTCGCCACCGACTACATCATCGCGGCCTTCCTCGGCGGGGTGGGCGGCGCGCTCACCGTCCTCGCGCTCGGCCATGTCGAGCCCAACTTCAGCTACTGGACGACGTCCGGCGAGTTCGTCTTCCTCGCCATCCTCGCCGGCCACCACAGCGTGGCGGCGGTGTTCGTGGCGGCGCTCCTGCTCGAGCTCGTCCGCTCCTTCTCCGCGCTCTACTTCCCGAACACCTGGCAGCTCGCGCTGGGCCTGTTCCTGCTGGTCGTGATCCGCTTCCTGCCCATGGGCATCGGCTCGCTCTGGTCGCGCCGGCCCGCGGCGCGGCCGGCTTCTACGGGGCCGACCGCATGACGGCACCGATCCTCGAGGCCCGGAGCCTGTCGAAGTCGTTCGGCGCGGTCGTCGCCGCGACCGACGTGTCGATCGACGTCCCGCAGGGACAACGGGTGAGCCTGATCGGCAGCAACGGCGCCGGCAAGACGACCTTCGTCAACATGGTTACCGGATACCTGAAGCCCGATGCCGGCCAGATCCTGCTCGACGGGCGCGACATCACCCGCCTGTCGCCGCGCCAGGTCACGCGCCTCGGCGTGGCCCGCTCGTTCCAGATCCCGCAGCTGGCCGCCGAGCTCTCCGTGCTCGACAACATGCTCGTCGCGGCCGCCTGCAATGCCGGCGCGCCCTCGTTCCTGCGACCGGCCCGCACGCCGGAGGCGATCGATGCCGCCCTGGCCATCCTGGAGCGCTTCGACCTCGCCGGGCACGCCGGCCGCCCGGTACGCGAGCTGCCCGGGGGCGTGCGCAAGCTGCTCGACATCGCGATGGCGCTGGTGGGCAAGCCCCGCCTGCTGCTGCTCGACGAGCCCACGAGCGGCGTGTCGGTGGACGAGAAATTCCCCATGATGGACACGATCGCCTCGGCCATCGCGGACGCCGAGATCGCGGTGCTCTTCGTCGAGCACGACATGGACATCGTCACCCGCTATTCCGACCGCGTCGTGGCCTTCTACAGCGGCCGCATCATCGCCGACGACCGTCCCGAGGCCGTGCTCGCCGACGAGCAGGTACAGCTCTACGTCACCGGTCGAAGGAAGCACGCCTGATGCTCGAAATCGACTCGATCCGCGTCACCATTGCCTCCGTCGAGGCCCTGCGCGGTTTTTCCCTGTCGCTCGAGCCGGGCACGATGGTCGGGCTCACGGGACGAAACGGCGCCGGCAAGACCACGCTGATGCGCACGCTCATGGGCCACCTGCGGCCGACGGCCGGCAGGATCGCCTTCGACGGGAGCGATCTCGCCGACATGCCGGCGCATGCGCGCGCGGCGCTCGGCTTCGGCTACATGCCGGAGGACCGCGGCCTGGTGCCCGAGCTCACGGTCGAGGAGAACATCCTCGTGCCGGTCTGGGTCTCGAAGACCCTGCAGCCCTCGCCCCGGCTCGACTTCGTCTACGATGTGCTTCCGGAGTTGCGCGAGATGCGCGAGCGTCGGGCGCTGCTCCTGTCGGGCGGCCAGCAGAAGATGGTCGCGCTCGCCCGCGCGCTCG
>CAZDYQ010000018.1:0-42193 GCA_964509685.1 uncultured Burkholderiaceae bacterium | reverse complement strand
GTGGCCGACACCGCCCGGGCCGAGATCGAGGCGGCGGCGTGGATGATGGAGCAGACCGATCCGAAGGCCGCCCGGCGCGAACCCGGCCTCGTGGCAGGCTGACAAAAAAAGAGCCGCCCGAAGGCGGCACAAGGACTGATGCTAGGAGTGAACTGTTCGATAATCGCGGGAGTTGCATCCGCGGTTGCACCGACAGAAGCATTTCCCGTGCCATCGTCCTTGTTTCCTCGCAAGTTGTTGAATTTGCTGGAAGATTTCTTTGCTTGCCGGGTCGGGCGGACCGGTTCCCCGTGTCCGTGTAAAGCGCGTCGACACCGCCGGCCCGCCACGGAGGCCCGATGAGCGATCCGCTCGCGCTCAACGTCCTGGGCGGGCCGCTGCTCGCCTGCTCCTACGATCCCCTGACCGGCTTCTCGCGCACCGGCTGCTGCGAGACCGGTCCCGAGGACATCGGCAACCATTCGGTCTGCGCTCGTGTCACCGCGGAGTTCCTCGCCTTCTCGGCCGCCAAGGGCAACGACCTCACCCGGCCCCAGCCGCAGCTGCGGTTCCGCGGCCTCGTGCCCGGCGACCGCTGGTGCCTGTGCGCGGCGCGCTGGCTCCAGGCCTGCGATGCCGGCGTCGCGCCGCCGGTGGTGCTGGAGGCCACCCATGAACGGGCGCTCGACGTGGTGCCGCTCGACCTGCTGCTGAAGCATGCCTGGGTGGGGCCGGGCCGGGAGGGCCCTGGCCGGGCGGGCTAGAATCCGGCACGACCGACGGACCCGAAGGCGCGCCATGAAGCTGATGATCGTTCCCGTGACCCCGTTCGCGCAGAACTGCTCCGTGCTGTGCTGCGAGGAAACCGGCCGCGCCGCCGTCGTCGACCCGGGCGGCGATCTCCACCGCATCGACGACGCGCTGGGACAGCTCGGGGCGAACATCGAGAAGGTCCTGCTGACGCACGGGCACATCGACCATTGCGGACAGGCGGCCGAGTTCGCCCGCCGTCACGCGGTGCCGATCGAGGGGCCGCAGCGCGAGGACGCCTTCTGGATCTCGCAGTTGCCGGAGCAGGGCAAGCGCTTCGGCTTTCCGCGGCTCGACGCGTTCGAGCCCGACCGCTGGCTCGAGGACGGCGACACCGTCGCCTTCGGCAAGCAGGCGCTCGAGGTCATCCATTGCCCCGGCCACACGCCGGGGCATGTCGTGTTCTTCCATCGCCAGGCGCGGCTCGCCATCGTGGGCGACGTGCTGTTCAACGGGTCGATCGGTCGCACGGACTTCCCGCGCGGCAACCATGCGGACCTGGTCGACTCGATCCGCAACAAGCTCTGGCCGCTGGGCGACGACGTCGCCTTCGTGCCGGGCCACGGGCCGATGTCCACCTTCGGCCAGGAGCGCGCCCACAATCCCTTCGTCGGGGACGACGCCTTCGCCTGACGGTGCATCCCTGCGAGCGACGGCCCGCGCCGCCGGGGCGGCGAGTGCGCGGTCCGGCGCCGAGGGTGCGCCGCTCGCTCAGGAGGCGGGGTCGGCGTCCTGCGCGTCGAACCTGCGCCCGAGTTCGCGCCTGACGCGCAGGAAGAAGCTCGCTGCCGCCGCCAGGATGAGCAGCTGCACCACCATCGTCGCGCGCAGCCCGGCGGCCGAGGCGAGCGCGCCCGCGACCAGGCCGCCGAGCGCGTCGAAGCCCCAGCGACCGCCGATGAAGAGCGAGATCATGCGTCCGCGCAGCGCGTCGGGCGAGACGGTCTGCGTCACCACGTTGGTGAGGACGTTGCACATGGTGAGCCCGAAGCCGAAGCCGAAGAGCGCGCAGAGGGTCACCGGCAGGGCGGGCAGCAGCGACAGGGTCGCGGTGCCGAGGATCGTGAGCAGCCAGCCGCCGGTCATCGCCTGCAGCCAGGCGGGCGGCGTGGTGATCCGTGTCAGCAGCAGGGTCCCGCAGAGCGAGCCGGCGCCCGAGGCGCCGAGCAGCCAGCCGAGGGTGCGGCTGTCGCCCGCGTAGACGTCGGCCGCCCACACCGGCAGCAGCACGATCACCGCGCCGGTGGCGACGTTCTGCGTGAACGACAGCCCGAGGACGCGCTTGAGCATCCAGTGGCGCCCGAGGTAGCGCAGGCCGTCGACGAACATGCCCAGCACGTCGCGGTCGGTCGGCGCCTTCGGTTTCAGCCGCAGCTTCCAGACGAAGACCATCATCCCGATGTATGAAACCGCATTGGCCAGGAAGCACCATGCCTCGCTCGTCACGGCCAGGATCAGCCCGGCGAGCGGCGGGCCGACGAAGCGCGCGCTGTTGAACACCGCCGCATTCAGCGCGAGCGCGTTGGCGAGCAGCGCCCGGTCGCGCACCAGCTCGGGAATGATGGTCTGGCGCAGGGGGCTCTCGAGCGCATTGCAGACGCCGGTGAGCGCCGCCGCCGCGAGCAGCAGCACCGGGCCCGACAGGTCCAGCCAGACCGCGACGGCGAGCCCCAGCCCCAGCGCCGCGCCCGCGCCCAGGGCGAAGAGGAACAGCTTGCGCGTGTCGTAGCGATCCACCACCGACCCGGCGATCGGCCCGACGATCATCTGGGGGAACTGGAGCAGCGCCGCCGCGATGCCGAGCAGCGCGGCCGAGCCGGTCACACGGTAGATGAGCCAGGAAAGCGCGACCTGCTGGATCCAGGAGCCGAGCGTCGAGGCCGCGTGCCCGATGAAGAAATGGCGGAACGGTCGCGACCTGAGCGACGTCAGCTGCATCGGGCGGCTCCGCCCGGGACGGCGCGCGCCCGGTTCACCTGCGTCTTGCCCAGGAGTCCTTCAGCGTGACGGCGCGATTGAACACGGGCGCCCCGGGCCGATGGTCCACGCGATCGGGGACGAAGTAGCCGTGGCGCTCGAACTGCAGCCGCGTCTCGGGCGCGATATCGGCCAGACCCGGTTCGACGAAGCCCTGCACGATCCGCACGGAGTCGGGATTGAGGGCCGCGAGGTAGCCGCCCTCGACCGCATCCGGCTGCGGTTCGGTGAAGAGCCGGTCATAGAGGCGGATCTCCGCCGCGAGCGCGTGCTCGATGCTCAGCCAGTGGATCGCGCCCTTGACCTTGTACTGGTCCGCGCCCGGTGTGCCCGACTTCGAGTCGGGCAGGATGCGCGCGCGCACCGCGACGACGCGACCCTCCTCGTCCTTGTCGCAGCCCGTGCATTCGACCACGAAGGCATAGCGCAGGCGGACCCGGTTGCCGGGATACAGGCGGCGGAAACCCTTGGGCGGGACTTCCTCGAAGTCCTCGCGCTCGATCCAGAGCTCGCCGGTGAAGGGCAGCGAACGTTCGCCGCGCTCGGGATGGGCCGGATGGACGGGCGCGACGCAGGGCTCGACCTGGCCGGACGGCCAGTCCTCGATGACGAGGCGCAGCGGATCCAGCACCGCGGTCGCGCGCGGCGCGACATCCTCCAGGTCGTCGCGCAGCGCCTGTTCGAGCTGGGCGAGCTCGATCCAGGAATCGGCCTTCGTCACGCCGATCCGCTCGCAGAAGTTCCGGATCGACGACGGGGTGTACCCGCGCCGCCGCATGCCGGCCAGCGTGGGCATCCTCGGGTCGTCCCAGCCGGTCACGTGTCCCTCGGTGACGAGCGCCAGCAGCTTGCGCTTGCTGGTGATCGTGTAGTCGAGCTTGAGCCGGGCGAACTCGATCTGCTGGGGCAGGGGGCGGTCGAAGAAGCCCCCCTCGGCCAGTCGCTCGAGTACCCAGTCGTAGAACGGCCGATGGTCCTCGAACTCGAGCGTGCACAGCGAATGCGTGATGCGCTCGAGGGCATCCTCGACCGGATGCGCGTAGTCGTACATCGGGTAGATGCACCACGCATCGCCCGTGCGGTGGTGATGCGCGCGGCGGATGCGGTAGAGCACCGGGTCGCGCATGTTCAGGTTGGGCGAGGCCATGTCGATGCGCGCGCGCAGCACGTGGCTGCCGTCCGGATGTCTGCCGGCGCGCATCTCGCGCAGCAGCCGCAGGCTCTCGGCGGGGCTGCGGTTGCGCCAGGGGGAATCGACGCCGGGCTCGGTGAGCGTGCCGCGCCGCTCGCGCATCTCCTCCGGTGTCTGCGAGTCCACGTAGGCATGGCCGGCCTCGACCAGGTACTCGGCGAACTGGTAGAGCCACTCGAAGTAGTCGCTGGCGAAGTACAGGTTCGACTCGCCCTCGGCCTCCCACGAGTATCCGAGCCAGTGCACCATCTCGATGATCGAGTCGACGTACTCCTGGCTTTCCTTCTCGGGATTGGTGTCGTCGAAGCGCAGGTGGCAGCGCCCGCCGAACTCCTCGGCGACCCCGAAATTCAGGCAGATCGCCTTGGCGTGGCCGATGTGCAGGTAGCCGTTGGGTTCGGGCGGAAAGCGCGTGCGGATCCGCGCGGGATCGGGCGGGGCGCCGCGGTGGTCGGCCGCGGGACCAGGCCTGCCGGCCCAGCCCCGTGCGGGGATCCCGACGGCGAGGTCGTCGGCGATGCGTTGGCGAATGAAGTTGTGCGGTGGGGTCGGCGCGTCGCTCATGCAGCCCTGGGCTCTCTCGGGAAACCGCGGCGACCCGGACGGCGCCGCATCCGGGATTCTACGCAGTTCGCGCGAGTGCCGCCGCGCCGGCCCCGACCGCGGGGCCCCCTACACTTCGAGGAGGTCGACCTCGAAGAGCAGCGTGGCGTTCGGCGGGATCACGCCGCCGGCCCCGCGGGCGCCGTAGCCGAGCTCGGGCGGGATCACGAGCCGGCGGGTGCCACCGACCCTCATGCCGGCGACGCCCTCATCCCAGCCGCGGATCACGTGGCCGGCGCCGAGCGGGAAGCGGAACGGCTCGCCCCGGTCCTTGCTCGAGTCGAACTTCGTGCCGGCCTTGCCGTTCTCGAACAGCCAGCCGGTGTAGTGCACCGAGACCTGCTTGCCCTTGCTGGCTTCCTCGCCACCGCCGGTGACGACGTCCTCGTACTGGAGTCCCGAGGGGAGGGTCTGGAGTGGCATGTCGTGCTCCTCAGTAGTCGTAGAGCCGCCGGATCAGGCTGGACGTGTCCAGCCGGTTGTCGCCGGCTCGTTGGAGGTCGCCATAGAACTGGTCCACCAGCGCGGTCACCGGGAGCGCCGCGCGGATGCGCCGCGCCTCGTCGAGGCACAGGCCGAGGTCCTTGCGCATCCAGTCTACGGCGAAGCCGAAGTCGAACTTGCCTTCGACCATGGTCTTGCCCCGGTTGTCCATCTGCCAGGACTGGGCCGCGCCCTTGCCGATGACGTCGAGCACCAGGTTCATGTCGAGGCCGGAGCGCATGCCGAAGGCGATGCCTTCGGCGAGGCCCTGCACGAGCCCGGCGATGCAGATCTGGTTGACCATCTTGGCAAGCTGGCCGCTGCCCGTCGGCCCGATGAGCGTGACCGCGCGCCCGTAGGCGGCGGCCACCGGCCGGATCTTCTCGAAGGTCGCGGGGTCGCCGCCGCACATGACGGTCAGCGCGCCGTTGACCGCGCCGGCCTGCCCGCCCGAGACGGGCGCATCGATGAAGCCGAGTCCGCGCTCGGCGGCGACGGCCGCGAGTTCCCGCGCAACTTCGGCGGAGGTGGTGGTGTGATCGACGAAGATGGCGCCCTTCTTCATCCCGGCGAAGGCGCCGTCGTCGCCCAGCGTCACCGAGCGCAGGTCGTCGTCGTTGCCGACGCAGGCGAAGACGATGTCGGCACCGGCGGCAGCCTCGCGCGGGGTGGCCTGCGCCTTGCCGCCGTATTCCTCGCTCCAGCGCTTCGCCTTCTCGGCGCTGCGGTTGTAGACGGTGGTCCTGTGGCCCGCGCGGGCCAGGTGGCCGGCCATCGGGTAGCCCATCGTGCCCAGGCCCAGGAAGGCGACGTCAAGTTTGGCGCTGCCCTCAGTCGAGTTGCTCATCGTCGATCTCCGAGTAAAGTCGTTCATCCAGCCAGGCGGCGATCCGGCTCGCCGCTTCTTCCCAGCGCTTCTCCAGCATGGGACAGTGTCCCATCGCTTCGAAGACCATGCGGTCCGCCCCGAAATAGCGCTCGATCACGTCGAGGCTGTCGAGCGGGACCATCCTGTCGAGCTCGCCATGCGTGGCGAGCACCGGGCAGTCCGTGCGCGTGGGCATCACCATCGGCATCCAGGTGAGTTCCCAGAGCGCCCGGCTCGACTCGCGGCCGAGGTGACGGCGATAGAAGTCCGGGTCGCGAACCCGCAGCGGCTGTTCCACCAGCAGGCGCATGAAGCGGCGGCTCGCCATGCCCGATCCGGCCACCTGCGCGATCTCGAAGAGATTGCGCGGCTGCGTCCAGGCCATGCGCAGGATGGCGCCCGTCATGCCCGACGGCGGGATGCTGCCGATCGTGACCACCGCGACGGCATCGCGCCCGGTCGTCAGCCAGCGTTGCGCGAGCAGCCCGCCCATCGACGCGCCGAAGAGGATCGGCGTCGCCCCGATGTGCTCCTGTGCCCGCGTCATGTCCTTCATGAAGTCGGCGAGGCCCCAGGCATTGAGCGCGGCCTTGCCTTCGCTCGCGCCATGGCCGCGCAACGACAGGGCGAACACGTCGTGGCCCTGGGCCGCGAAGTACGGCACGAAGGTCGGCGCCCAGCACCAGGCGTCCGCGTACGCCCCGTGGATCATGAGGATCGGGTCGCCCCGCTGCGCATGAACCGGGCCGCCGGCGGGCACATGGATCAGCTCCAGGGCCGGCCCGCGACCGTCGTCGAGCGTCATGGCCTGGACGCTGGCATCGTGCTCGGGTGTCATCGCTGGTTCAGGTCTCCGTCCCGGGGAGCCGCTCGAGGCGGATCCCGTGACCCGCAAGGATACCCGGCAGGCCGTCCTCGCCCACAACGTGAAAGGCGCCCACTAGGGTAAATACCGTATGGGGACGCTCGAGCAGCCCGGCGAGCCGCCGGGCGATCCGCCGGTCGCGCTCGCCGAACATGCGGGCGCGCGGCGTGGCGGGGTCGTCGCCCGCCATGCCCCAGGCACGGTCCTTCAGGCGCGCGAGGTCCGCCTCGTCGCCGGCTCGCCAGGCGGCGACGATGGCTTCGGCCAGTCCGTCGCCGTGCCGGATCGATTCGAAGCGTCGCCACAGCCAGTCGGCCTGCGCCCGGAGCCCGATGCCGGCCAGCGCATCCACCTGCTCGGCGGGCTGCTCGAGCTCCACGACGGGCATGGCGCGCTGCCGCGCGCTCTCGAGGAAGCGCGCCTCCAGGCCGGCTCCCGGGGCCCGGCCGCCCCGCGAGGGATCCTGTCCGGCGAGCAGGGCGAGAAGCGCCCAGGGTGCGAGCCGGCGCAGCCGCGACCAGCGCGCTTCCCCGATGCCGAAGTGCTCGCGGATCTGCCCGGCCCGGTCCGCGCCGAGCAGCGCCTCGATGGTCCCGTCGCCCGGGAGCAGCGCGGATGCCGCATAGAGCTCGCGCAGGCTGGCCCAGCGCGCCGTCACGTCGATCTCGATCGCGAGGACGCCAGCGCTGGCCCACGCCCGCTCGACGACGGGTGGCAGCTTCTCGGCTGGATCGAGCCCGGCGTGCACGGACCCGAACAGCCAGCCGGATCCGGGCGCGCCCTCGCGCGCCTGCATGCGCCACAGGGGCGGTGCGGTGGCGGCCGCCACCGGCGGCCCGCCCCGCGCGCATCCGGTGGCGGCCAGGGCGGCGAGCAGCGCCCCTGCCCCCAGGATGCCCGCGCAACGGCGGCGGGACGCGAGAACGGGTCGGGTCGCCTTGCCGCCGGTCGGCGTCGGGCGTGGGCCGGCCTCGTCGGCTGGCTCAGAAGCCCGCGGCGCAGCCGTCACGCCGGCTGTCGCTGGCGGCCACGTAGCCGTCGGCGAGATCGGCCGACAGGCGCCAGATGAACTGGCCGCCCCCGAAGTCCATGTAGTTGTCGACCACCTCGACGAGCTGGTGGCCGAGCGCCGCCAGCCCCCTGGCGACCTCGGCCCCGATCGCCGGCTCGATGTCCACCGCGAGTCCGCGCTGGACCTTCCACCTTGCGGCATCGCAGGCGGCCTGCGGGTTCTGGCGCCAGTCGATCATGCGCACCAGCGTCTGCAGGTGGCCCTGGGGCTGCATGTTGCCGCCCATCACCCCGAAGCTCATCTGCGGGGCGCCGTCCTTCGTCAGGAACGCGGGGATGATCGTGTGGAAGGGCCGCTTGCCCGGCCCGACGACATTCGGATGACCCGGATCGAGCGAGAAGCCGTGGCCCCGGTTCTGCAGCGACACGCCGACATCGGGCACGACGACGCCCGACCCGAAGCCCATGTAGTTGGACTGGATGAAGGACACCATCATGCCCTGGGCGTCGGCCGCGCTGAGGTAGATCGTTCCGCCCGACGGGGGCAGCTCGTGCTCGAAATCGGTGGCCCGGTCGCGCCGGATGCGGGCGGCGCGATCGGCGAGCCGCGCGTCGTCGAGGAGGTCGGCGGGCGTGACCCGGGTCATGCTGCGGATGTCGGCCACGTGCCGGTACACGTCGGCGAACGCCGCCTTCATCGCCTCGATCTGGAGGTGCCGCGCCTCCACCGAATCGGGATGGAGCGACGCCATGTCGAAATGCTCGAGGATGCCGAGCGCCATCAGCGCCGCGATCCCCTGGCCGTTGGGCGGGATCTCGTGAAGCGTGTAGCCGCGGTAGTCGCGCGAGATCGGCTCGACCCACTGCGGCTCGTAAGCGCGAAGGTCGGCGGTGCTCATCGCGCCCCCGTGCTCGCGGATGAAGGCGGCGATGCGCTCGGCGGTCTCGCCCTCGTAGAAGTCGCGGCCGGCCGTCTCGGCGATGCGCCGCAGCGTGCGGCCCGCCTGGGCGAACACGAAGCGCTCTCCCACCTGCGGGGCGCGTCCGCGCGGCATGAAGATCTCGGCGAAGCCGGGCTGCGACTTCAGCTCGTCGACCTGCGCCGCCCACTTCTGCTGGACGATGCGCGCGACGCCGTGGCCGGCTTCGGCCAGCTCGATCGCCGGCGCGAGGCAGTCGGCGAAGGGCAGGCGCCCGAAGCGGCCGTGCAGGGCCGCCCAGCCGGCGACCGCGCCGGGCACCGTGACGGTATCCGGGCCACGCTTCGGGAACGTATCGCCGTGCCGGCTGCGAAAGTAGGCAAGGTCCCAGGCCGCCGGCGCGGTGCCCGAGGCGTTCAGGCCGTGGAGTCGCTTGCCGTCCCAGACGATCGCGAATGCGTCGCTGCCGAGGCCGCAGGAGACCGGTTCGACGATGGTGAGCGCGGCCGCGGCCGCGATGGCGGCATCGATCGCGTTGCCGCCGGCCGCGATCATGCGCAGGCCGGCCTGCGCCGCGAGCGGCTGCGAGG
This sequence comes from uncultured Burkholderiaceae bacterium, assembly GCA_964509685.1. Taxonomy (GTDB): domain Bacteria; phylum Pseudomonadota; class Gammaproteobacteria; order Burkholderiales; family Burkholderiaceae_E; genus JAMLIN01. The sequence continues at coordinate 32,895 of CAZDYQ010000018.1, read as the reverse complement.
TGGACACGATGTTGCGGGCGAAGACCGGCGAGCGCAGCGACGGATAGGCCGCCTGCCAGTCGAACTCGAAGGATGCCATATCGTTCCTCCATTCGGCGGCGCCGGCGGCGCCGGGCGGCCGCGGTGTTCAGTCGCAGCCGAACTGGTCGGCGAGATCGACCAGGTCGCGCGCGTGCATGTCGAACGCCGGGTCGCTGCGGGTGTCGTTGGGGATGTTCGGCCCGTACTCGAGGGGGCGCTCGATGAACGCGGTCTGGCAGCCACAGGCGGCCGCCGCGCGCAGGTCGCTGCGATGCGCCGCGACGAGCATCATCCGCGCGGGCTCGATCCCGAACACGTCGCACACGCCGAGATAGGTCTCGGGGTCGGGCTTGTAGTGGCGGAAGACTTCCGCCGACAGGATCAGGTCCCAGTGAATGCCGGCATGTTTCGCCATGTCGGCGAGCAGCGAGAGGTTGCCGTTCGACAGCGTGCAGATCGTGAAGCGGCGGCGCAGGCGCTCGAGCCCCGCGACCGTGTCGGGCCAGGGATCGAGGCGGTGCCAGACGAGATTGAGCCGCCGGCGCGCCGCTTCGTCGATCTCTATGCCATGCTTCGCGAGCAGGTCGTCGAGGATCATGCGATGGAGCTCGTCGATCCGGGTCCAGCCCAGCTCGCCGCTGCGCACGCGGTCCATGGCCGGCGCATAGCCGGCCCGCCATTCGTTCGCGAACTCGCTGCCCGGGATGCCGAGCCCCAGGGCGTCGACCTCCCGCGCGATGGTGCCGTGCCAGTCGACGACCGTGCCGAAGACGTCGAAGGCGAGGACGGCCGGCAGGGGTCGGCTCATCGTCCCTGGTCCGTGCGCTCGTCGCGGCGCGCCCGGGCGCGCTGGCCGCGGACGCGGCGGTAGATGAAGTAGCCGATCGCCCCGGCGCCCAGGATCATCGCGAGATGGTCGGGTTCCGTGAGGATGTGCGCGAGCGAGGGGATGCCACCGTGATGCTCGCCCGGATGCGCGAACGCCGCCAGTGGCAGGGCGAGGACGGTGGTGGCGACGAGATGGCGGAAAGCGGATGGCTGACTCATCGAGTGGCTCCAGAAGGTCCGGTTTTCGGCTCAGTTTAGCAGCAGGCCGTGGGTCTCGATGAAGTCCACGATCCGCGGCAGGCCCTCGCCGCTGTGCATGTTGGAGAAGACGAAGGGGCGGTCCCCGCGCATGCGGCGGGCGTCGTTCGCCATGACCTCGAGCGAGGCGCCCACGTGGGGCGCGAGGTCGATCTTGTTGATCACGAGCAGGTCGCTCTTGATGATGCCCGGGCCGCCCTTGCGCGGGATCTTCTCGCCCGCGGCCACGTCGATCACGTAGATCGTGAGGTCGGAGAGTTCCGGGCTGAAGGTGGCCGCCAGGTTGTCGCCGCCGCTCTCGACCAGCACGAGCTGCAGTCCGGGATGACGGCGCTGCAGGCGGTCGATCGCCTCGAGATTGATCGATGCGTCCTCGCGTATCGCGGTGTGGGGGCAGCCGCCGGTCTCGACGCCGAGGATGCGCTCGATGCCGAGCGCGTCATGGCGCGCGAGGAACTCGGCGTCCTCGCGCGTATAGATGTCGTTCGTGACGACCGCCATGTCGTAGCGGTCGCGCAGCGCGCGGCACAGCGCGAGCGTCAGCGCCGTCTTGCCCGAACCGACGGGCCCGCCGATACCCACGCGCAGGGCCTGTTTCGTCATCGTCATGCTTGCTCCCTGGAGAAGTGCTGTCGTCGCGCCGCGCCGGCCGGTCGGGTTCAGGACCGGAACAGGCGCGAGTACTGCGTCTCGTGCCAGCCGCTTGCCATCGCGAGCCCGGGCGCGAAGGCGCACCAGTCGTCCTCGGCCAGCGTGGCGGCGCAGGCCGCCGTGGCCGCGAGCGCGGGCGACAGCGCGCAGACGAGGCGCTGTCCCGCCTGCTGCCCGAGCGGGATGGCCTTCATCGCGGCGGCGACCTGGTTCTCGAGCCAGGCCCACAGCCATGCCGCCAGCGCCTCCTCGGCGCCGATCCCGAAGCCGCGCGCCGCCCAGGCCCAGGCGAGCGGCAGGGCGCAGGGCTCGTCGGCGCGGAGCCGCACGCGCGCGGCCTCGCGCGCCGCCGCATCGATACCCTCGAGGCCGGCGACCAGCAGCAGGAGCGAGCGGCCCATCTGAAGCGTCTCGGCCCGCAGCTCGGCCGACTCGCGGCTCGCGAGGTAGCGCTCGTGCAGTCGCTCCGCCTCGGCGGGATCGTCGCGCGCGATCGCTTGCACGAGGGCGTACAGGAGCGGCGCATCGAAGCGACCGATGCCGGCGGCGAGCAGGTCCTCCAGCCAGCCCCTCGTGCCGGTTTCGTCACGCACCCAGCCCCGATCGATTGCCGCCTCGAACCCCTGCGAATAGCTGTAGCCGCCGATGGGCAGCGCGGCGCTGCCGAGCCGCAACAGCGCGATGCGACGCGCGGCGTGCGCCACGGCCGGCAGGCCCGGGACCGTTCCGTCGGGCCGGCTCATTTCCGGGCGTGGTCCGCGAGCAGGTCGTGGATCTGGGGCGCATGGCGACCGTCCGCACCGTGCGGGTGCGCATGGCCCCCATGGCCGTAGGCGCCCGCTTCCGGTTCGAAGGGCGCCTCGACGCGAACCGGCACGGCACCGAGCCCGGCCACCATGGCCTCGAGCACCGGGTCGGCCTGCAGGCGCAGCCAGCCGTCACCCACCTGGACCGGGACGTGGCGATTGCCGAGGTGGTAGGCCAGGCGCGCGAGCGCGCGCGGCGATTCCGCGACGACATGCACGAGGGACTCGGTCGCGGCATCGATGCGCAGCACCTCGCCGCTCGCGCATCGCACACGGTCGCCGTCGCGCAGGATCGTGCCGCGCGGCAGGTCGAAGCCCACCACGCTGCCGGCAAGGCGACCCGTGGTGGTCTCGACGCGGAGGCGCGATCGCTGGCGCAGCTCGAAGGGCAGGCTGACGCTGCCGGCCGGCGTCGTGTCGGTACGGGCATCGTCGCGGGTGCAGCGTTCGGTAAAGAGCAGCATGGCAGGGCTCCGGACGGGAGTGCGGATCAGAAGAGGAAGTAGCGCTGCGCCATCGGAAGCACGGCGGCCGGCTCGCAGGCGAGCAGCTCGCCGTCGGCGCGCACCTCGTAGGTCTGCGGGTCCACCTCGATGCGCGGCAGCCAGTCGTTGCGCACCATGTCGCGCTTGCCGATGCCGCGGGTGCCCCGGACCGGCACGGCCTCGCGCCGCAATCCCAGCGCGGCGGGCACGCCCGCGGCGATCGCGGCCTGCGACATGAAGGTCACGCTCGAGCCCGCGAGCGCCCGCCCGAAGGCGGCGAACATCGGGCGGTAGTGCACCGGCTGCGGGGTCGGGATCGATGCGTTCGGGTCGCCCATGGCGGCAAGCGCGATCTGGCCCCCCTTGATCACCATCGAGGGCTTGACGCCGAAGAAGGCCGGACGCCACAGCACCAGGTCCGCGAGCTTGCCCACCTCGACCGAGCCGACCACGTGCGAGATGCCATGCGCGATCGCCGGGTTGATCGTGTACTTCGCGATGTAGCGCTTCACGCGCTCGTTGTCCGAGCGGGCCGTGTCGCCCGCGAGCGTGCCGCGCTGCACCTTCATCTTGTGCGCGGTCTGCCAGCAGCGCATCACGGTCTCGCCGATGCGCCCCATGGCCTGCGAATCGGAGGACATCATCGAGAAGGCGCCGAGGTCGTGCAGGATGTCCTCGGCGGCGATGGTCTCGCGCCGGATGCGGCTCTCGGCGAAGGCGACATCCTCCGCGATCGACGGATCGAGGTGGTGGCACACCATCAGCATGTCGAGGTGCTCGTCGATGGTGTTGACGGTGTAGGGCCGGGTCGGGTTGGTCGAGGAGGGAAGGACGTTGGGCAGGCCGCAGGCGCGGATGATGTCCGGTGCATGCCCGCCGCCCGCGCCCTCCGTGTGGTAGGTGTGGATGGTGCGGTCGCGGAAGGCGGCGATCGTCGCCTCGACGAATCCCGACTCGTTGAGCGTGTCGGTGTGGATGGCGACCTGCACGTCGTATCGGTCCGCCACCGCGAGGCAGTTGTCGATCGCCGCCGGCGTCGTGCCCCAGTCCTCGTGCAGCTTGAGCCCCATGGCGCCGGCCTCGACCTGCTCGACGAGCGGCCCGGGAAGCGACGCATTGCCCTTGCCGAGGAAGCCGAGGTTGATCGGGAAGCCCTCCGCGGCCGAGAGCATGTTGGCGATGTGCCAGGGCCCCGGCGTGCAGGTGGTCGCATTGGTGCCGGTGGCCGGGCCCGTGCCGCCGCCGATCATGGTGGTGATGCCGGCCGCGAGGGCCTCGTCGATCTGCTGCGGGCAGATGAAATGGATGTGCGCATCGATCGCGCCGGCGGTGAGGATCGAGCCCTCGCCCGCGATCACCTCGGTGGCGGCGCCGATGACGATGTCGACGCCCGGCTGGATGTCGGGATTGCCCGCCTTGCCGATCGCGGCGATGCGACCCCCCTTGATGGCCACGTCGGCCTTGACGATGCCCCAGTGGTCCACAATGAGGGCATTGGTGATCACCGTGTCCGCGACCTCGGCCGCGAGCCGCTGGCCCTGGCCCATGCCGTCCCGGATGACCTTGCCGCCGCCGAACTTCACTTCCTCGCCGTGGATCGTCCGGTCGGCTTCCACCTCGATCCAGAGCTCGGTGTCGGCGAGGCGCACCCGGTCGCCGACGGTCGGCCCGTACATCTCCGCATAGGCTTGCCTCGACAGTCTCATGATGCCTCCGGCAGCGTGCCCATCACCCGGCCCTGGAAGCCGACCACCCGGCGATCGCCGGCGAGCCGCACCAGCGTCACGGTCCGGGTCTGCCCGGGCTCGAAGCGCACCGCGGTGCCCGCCGGTATGTCGAGCCGGCATCCGAGCGCGGCCTGTCGGTCGAACACCAGCGCCTCGTTGGTTTCGTGGAAGTGGTAGTGCGAGCCGACCTGGACGGGACGGTCGCCGGTGTTGGCGACGACGAGCGTGATCCGCTCGCGGCCCGCGTTGATCTCGATCTCGCCGTCGGCCGTCTCGACCTGTCCCGGGATCATCCTCGTCTCCTTCATACGATGGGCTGGTGCACCGTCACCAGCTTCGTGCCGTCCGGAAAGGTCGCCTCGACCTGGATCTCCGGGATCATCTCGGGAACGCCCTCCATGACGTCGTCGCGCCCGAGGATCGTCGTGCCGTGGTGCATCAGCTCGGCGACGCTGCGGCCATCGCGCGCGCCCTCCATGATCGCGGCGCTGATCAGCGCGACGGCTTCCGGGTAGTTGAGCTTGAGGCCGCGCGCGCGGCGGCGCTCGGCGACCAGCGCCGCGGTGAACAGCAGGAGCTTGTCGCGTTCGCGGGGGGTGAGTTCCATGTGGGGGTCTCCGTCCGGTGGTTCGATGCGCGGTGTCGGTGGTTCAGGTCGCCCAGATGCGTGGGGCGACCGCCGGGCGGCCGAGCAGCGCGGGGCGGATCGCGGCCCAGGCCGCGCGCAGGGCCGTCCAGCCGTCCTCGGCGCAGTCGCCGCGCCAGCGCAGCACCGCGAGTTCCCCGAGGCGGGTGGCGGCGTGCTCGCCGGGTGCCTCGATCAAGCGCAGCGCGGGCAGCGGATCGAGGGCGGGATCGGCGGGAACGACGAACAGCGTGCCGAAGACCGGATGGCCGCAGAGACCGGCGGGCGACGCGAGCATGCGGTCGCCCCCGGCGATCGCCGCCTGCTCGCCGTAGAGCAGCCGGCCGCCGCGCCGGATCTCGGTGCGCCAGCGCAGGCAGCCGCGGGCGTAGGGACGGGCGCTCGCCGGCTCGCCGAGGCACACGAGCTCGGCCGCCACCAGGCTCGCGCCGTGCGCCACCTCGAACCGGTTGTCCCATCGCGCGCGCGCCCCGTCGAACACGATCGACTCGAGCGGGAGCCATTCGAGGCTCGCGCCCGCCTCGACCCGCAGCCGCAGCGACTGGCTCGCCCAGGTGCCGGGCTCGTCGAGCGGGCTGCCCGGGTGCCTCGCGCGATACCACTTCGCGGCGCCCGGCGAGGTCAGCAGCGCCCGCGCGCCGGCGCGCGCGGTCACGTCGATCCGCAGGTCATCGTTGGACGCGATGCCCCCGGGCGGATGGACGAGCACCTGGTGCCAGACGCCCGGCCCCTCCGGCAGCAGCCCGCGCTGCACCCGCAGCGGGCCGTAATGGCGACGCAGGGCGGGCACCGTTCGTTCGCCGCGCGATTCGTATGCAAGCTCGATCCCCGCGCGCCAGGCGTCGCGCCCGTCCGCCAACGCGGCGGGCGGGCGCGACGCAGTGGCTTCCGCTTCCCGGTCGATGCGCATGATGCGTCCATGCCTAGATCGCGACGAGCTCGCGCACCCCGTCGCGATCCATGTCGGTTCCCGCCCCCCTGCGGCGGATCTCGCCCCGTGCCATCACCGCATACTGGTCGGCGAGTGCGCGGGCGAAGTCATAGTACTGCTCGACGAGCAGGATGCCCATGTCGCCGCGCGCGGCGAGCAGGCGGATGACGCGCTCTATGTCCTTGATGATCGACGGCTGGATGCCCTCGGTCGGCTCGTCGAGGATGAGCAGCCGGGGGCCGGCCGCGAGCGCGCGAGCGATCGCGAGCTGCTGCTGCTGGCCGCCCGAGAGGTCGCCGCCCCGCCGGCGCAGCATGGTGTGCAGGACCGGGAAGAGCTCGAACAGCTCGTCCGGGATGCGGCGGGCGCCGCGGCGGGGCGCGAGGCCCATGCGCAGGTTCTCCTCGACGGTGAGCCGGGCGAAGATCTCGCGTCCCTGCGGCACGTAGCCGATGCCCATCGCCACCCGGCGCTCGGGAGGCAGGCGGTCGATGCGCTCGCCGTCGAACCGGATCTCGCCGGCACGGATCGGCACGACGCCCATGATGGCCCGCAGAAGCGTGGTCTTGCCCACGCCGTTGCGACCGAGCAGAACGGTGACCTGGCCGGGCGGCACGTCGAGGCTCACCCGTCGCAGGATGTGGCTGCCGCCGTAGTACTGGTCGATGGCGTCGATCTCGAGCATGGCTAGCGTCCCAGGTAGACCTCGATCACCCGCTCGTCGGCCTGCACCTCGGCGAGGCTGCCCTCGGCGAGCACGCTGCCCTCGTGGAGCACGGTGACGGTTCGCGCGATGCGCGAGATGAACTCCATGTCGTGCTCGACGACCACGATGGCGTGCTTTCCCTCGAGCTCGAGGAGCAGCTCGGCCGTGCGCTCGGTTTCCTCGTCGGTCATGCCAGCCACGGGTTCGTCGAGGAGCAGCAGCACGGGGTCCTGCGCCAGGAGCATCGCGATCTCCAGCCACTGCTTCTGGCCGTGCGACAGCGTGCCCGCGACCGTCGCGGCGCGATCGGCCAGTCCCACCTGCTCGAGCACCGCCTCGATGCGGTCGCGCCGGGCGGCGTCGAGTCGCCAGCGCAGCGAGGCGCGCACGTCCTTCGGCGCCTTGAGCGCGAGTTCGACATTGTCGAAGACGCTCATCGCCTCGACGACGGTCGGCTTCTGGAACTTGCGCCCGATGCCCAGCGTCGCGATGGCGGGCTCGCGCAGCTGCAGCAGGTCGTGCGACTGGCCGAACCAGACCCGGCCCGCGTCCGGGCGGGTCTTGCCGGTGATGACGTCCATCATGGTGGTCTTTCCCGCGCCGTTGGGCCCGATCACGCAGCGCAGCTCGTCGCTGCCGATCGTGAGCGACAGCGCGTTCAGCGCCCGGAACCCGTCGAAGGAGACGGTGACATCCTCCATGTAGAGCGCCACGCCATGGCTCAGGTCCACGGTGTCGCTCGCGACCCGTCCCCAGGCCGCGTCCGGACCGCCGGCAGCCTCCGGCCCGGCGGGCGCGGCGTCGGGCGCCTTCGTGTCGTCGTCCAGCAGGACCACCTGGTACATCAGCGCGCCTCCACGCGGCGCCGCCGCAACAGGCCCATCACGCCGGCGGGCAGGAAGAGGGTGACCAGCACGAACAGCAGGCCGAGGAAGTAGAGCCAGTACTCGGGGAAGGCCACCGTGAACCAGCTCTTGGCGCCGTTGACGAGGAAGGCGCCGAGGATGGGGCCGACGAGGGTGCCGCGGCCCCCCACCGCGGTCCAGATCGCGATCTCGATCGACTGCGCGGGCGACATCTCGCTGGGATTGATGATGCCGACCTGCGGCACGTAGAGCGCACCGGCGATGCCGCACATCACGGCCGACAGGGTCCAGATCGCGAGCTTGTACCAGAGGGGGTCGTAGCCGCAGAACATCACCCGGCTCTCGGCGTCGCGGATCGCGGTGAGCACGCGACCGAACTTCGAGCGCACGAGCCAGCGCGAGGCGAGGTAGAAGCCGACCAGGGTCGCCGCGCTGAGGGCGAACAGGACGGCGCGCGTCTCCGACGTGGCGATCGGGGCGCCGAGGATGCGCTTGAAGTCGGTGAATCCGTTGTTGCCGCCGAAGCCGGTCTCGTTGCGAAAGAAGAGCAGCATGGCGGCATAAGTCAGCGCCTGCGTGATGATGGAGAAGTACACGCCCTTGATGCGCGACCGGAACGCGAAGTACCCGAACACGAAGGCCACGATGCCCGGGACCGCGAGCACCAGGAACAGCGCCCACAGGAAGTGCTCGCTGAAGGTCCAGTGCCAGGGCAGCTCCTTCCAGTCGAGGAACACCATGAAGTCGGGCAGGTCGCTCTGGTACACGCCGTCGCGGCCGATCGCGCGCATCAGGTACATGCCCATGGCGTAGCCGCCCAGCGCGAAGAACAGGCCGTGGCCGAGCGACAGGATCCCGGCGTAGCCCCACACGAGGTCCATCGCGAGGGCGACGATGGCGTAGCAGAGGATCTTGCCGAGGAGGGAGACCGCGTAGTCGGACAGGTGCAGCGGATGGTCCGCGGGCAGCCAGAGATTGGCGAGGATGATCGCGAGCACGGCCGCGATCGCGAGCCCGAGCCCCGCCGCCAGGCCGCCGACCTCGCGTCGCGGCGCGAGGCCGGCACCGCGGGGAGTGATCGGGCCGTCGGTTGCGATGCTGGACATCAGGCCTCCGCGCTGCGTCCCTTGAGGGCGAAGATGCCCTGCGGACGCTTCTGGATGAAGACGATGATCAGGACGAGGAGCAGGATCTTGGCGATCACGGCGCCGGCCATGCCCTCGAGCAGCTTGTTGAACACGCCCAGGCCCAGCCCGGCATAGACCGCGCCGGCGATCTGCCCGACGCCGCCCAGCACCACCACCATGAAGGAGTCCACGATGTAGCCCTGCCCGAGGTCGGGACCGACGTTGCCCACCTGGGACAGTGCGCAGCCCGCGAGGCCCGCGACTCCCGCGCCGAGGGCGAAGGCAAGCGTGTCCACGCGGGCGGTGGGCACGCCGACGCAGCGCGCCATCGTCCGGTTCTGCGTCGCGGCGCGCACGAAGAGGCCCAGCCGGGTACGGGCGAGCAGCAGGGCGACCGTCGCGACGACCAGCAGCGCGAACACGATGATCGCGATCCGGTTCCACGGCAGGACCAGGTTGGGCAGGATCACGAGCCCCCCGGAGAGCCAGGAGGGATTCTCGACGGCCACGTTCTGGGCCCCGAAGAGCGAGCGCACTGCCTGCATGAGGATGAGGCTGATGCCCCAGGTGGCGAGCAGGGTCTCGAGCGCGCGACCATACAGGTGGCGGATGACGAGGCGCTCGAGCACGGCGCCGACGGCGGCGGCCACCAGGAAGGAGACCGGGATCGCCGCGAGCAGGTAGGCGTCGAAGCGCTCGGGCAGGTTGGCGCGGAAGAACTGCTGCGTCAGCCATGTCGCGTAGGCGCCGATCATCACGAGCTCGCCGTGCGCGAGGTTGATCACGCCCATCAGGCCGTACGTGATGGCGAGCCCGAGCGCGGCGAGCAGCAGGATGCTGCCGAGGCTCACCCCGGCGAAGATGGTGGCGGCGTACTCCCCGAGCGCGACCCGGGCCGAGACGGCCGCGAGCGAACTGGCGAGCGCCTTGCGGACCTCCTCGTCTTCCTCGGGCCGTGCGCCGTGGAGACGCTCCTCCAGCAGCGCCCGGACGGCGGGTTCCCTGCTCGAGCCGAGGTCCCGCGCCGCCGCCAGTCGCAGTGACCGGTCGGGGGAGGTGACGAGGACGGCGGCCCGCGCCTGGGCGAGCAGGGCGCGGATGCCCGCCACCCGTTCCTCCGCCAGGGCGCGCTCCATGAGGGGAAGCCGGGCCGCATCCGGCTTGTCGGCGATTCGACGGGCCGCCGCGAGACGTACCTCGTCCTCGGGGGCGAAGAGTTCGAGCGACGCTATCGCATTGCCCAGCTCCCGCCGCATGCGATTGTTGTTGACCACGCTCCGTGCCTGGTCGACGCGGTCGACGGGCGTGCCGTCGACCGCGTCGCGCGCCGAGCCGTCCTCTTCCACGACGATGGCCCGGCCGTCCAGCAGGCGAACCCGTCCCTCCAGCATGGCCTGGAGGAACGCGGCGAGCGTCGCATCGGGTTCGGCCACCGCGGCCTGGATGGCCGCGATGCGTTCGCCCGCGCTGCCGCCGGCCATCGCCGCGGCCGCCGCCCGGTCCAGCGCGTGGGCCGGCGGCGAGGCGAGGGCGAGGGCCAGCGCGAGGAGGCAGGCGGTGCCCAGCCGCCCGGCCAGGCCATCGAGGCGAAACGGTCCCATCGGAATTCCCGGTGCGTGGCGCGCGGCTTCAGCCCTTCTCGGGCACGTCCTTCTTCTTCTCGTTGCCGGGGATGTACGGGCTCCACGGGTTGGCGCGGACCGGGCCCGGCGTCTTCCAGACCACGCTGAACTGGCCGTCGGCCTGGATCTCGCCGATGAACACCGGCTTGTGCAGGTGGTGGTTGCGCTCGTCCATCTTCGCGACGAAGCCCGACGGCGCTTCGAAAGTCTGGCCCGCCATCGCGTCGATCACCTTGTCCACGTCCGTGGTGCCGGCCTTCTCGACCGCCTGCTTCCACATGTGGAGCCCGATGTAGGTCGCTTCCATCGGGTCGTTGGTGAGCGGCTTCGATGCGCTCGGCAGGCCCTTCGCCTTGGCGTAGTCGGCCCACTTGGCCGTGAACGCCTTGTTGCGCGGGTTGTCGAGCGACATGAAGTAGTTCCAGGCCGCGAGATGGCCCACCAGCGGCCGGGTGTCCACCCCGCGCAGCTCTTCCTCGCCGACCGAGAAGGCGATGACGGGCACGTCCGTCGCGTCGAGCCCCTGGTTGCCGAGCTCCTTGTAGAAGGGCACGTTCGAGTCGCCGTTGATCGTCGAGACCACTGCCGTCTTGCCGCCCGCGGCGAACTTGCGGATCTCGGCGACGATGGTCTGGTAGTCGGCATGCCCGAACGGCGTGTACGTCTCGAGGATGTCGGAGTCGGGGATGCCCTTCGAATTCAGGAAGGCGCGCAGGATCTTGTTCGTCGTGCGCGGATAGACGTAGTCGGTGCCGAGAAGCACGAAGCGCTTGGCGCCGCCGCCGTCCTCGCTCATCAGGTACTCGACCGCCGGGATCGCCTGCTGGTTGGGCGCGGCCCCGGTGTAGAAGACGTTCCTGGAGAGTTCCTCGCCCTCGTACTGGACCGGGTAGAAGAGCAGGCCGTTCAGTTCCTCGAAGACCGGCAGCACCGACTTGCGCGACACCGAGGTCCAGCAGCCGAAGACCACCGCGACCTTGTCCTGGGTCAGGAGCTGGCGCGCGCGCTCGGCGAACAGCGGCCAGTTCGATGCCGGATCGACGACGACCGGCTCGAGCTTGCGGCCCAGCACGCCACCGGCCGCGTTGATCTCGTCGATCGTCATCAGCGCGACGTCCTTGAGCACCGTCTCCGAGATCGCCATCGTTCCCGACAGCGAATGGAGGATGCCCACCTTGATCGGTTCTGCCGCTCGCGCGGGCAAGCATGCCTGGATGGTGGCCAGGGCAACGGCGGCTGCCGTAGCCTTGAGCGTGAAGCGTCGATTCATTCCTGATCCCCCGAGAGTTGACATGGCGGCCCATTGCCTGGGGCCGCAGGGGGAATCGCAGGAACCGTGCCAGCACCGTCGCGGCTCGCCGTGCGCCGATGTGGGGCGATCCGCAGGGTTCGCGCGCGCGAATCGCCCCGCGCGCGGGCAAACATGACCGCGCGCGCACCGTCACGGTGCCGCACGCGGCGCGCGTGCGGCTCAGGCCTCGGGCGCCTCGATCGAGAGGCCGCAGGACTCGAGCAGGCGAGCGAGCTCGACGGCGCTGCGCACTTCCATCTTGGAGAAGATGTTGGCGCGATGCACCTCGACCGTTCGCATGCTGATGCCGAGGTCCATGGCGATCACCTTGTTGAGGCGTCCCGCGAGCACCAGCGCCATCACATCGCGCTCGCGGTTGGAGAGCCGCGCCAGGCGGGCGCGGACCTCGTCGGCGCTGGCACACAGCCGGATCCGCTCGGCCGAGGCCTCGATCGCCTCGACGACCCGGTCAACGAGCCGGTTGTCGTTGAACGGCTTCTCGAAGAAATCGAAGGCGCCCTTCTTGAGGGACTCCACCGCCATCGCGATGTCGCCATGGCCGGTGAGGAAGATCACCGGCACGGGCAGCGAGGGGAAGCGGGTGCGCAGGCGCTCGAAGACCTCGATGCCCGACATCTGCCGCATCCGCACGTCCAGCAGGACGCAGCCTGGCCGGGTCGCCCACTCGCGGCGGGCGTTGACCGCATTCCAGAAGGCTTCGCCGCTGTCGAAGTGCTCGGTGTCGATGCCTCGCGAACTGAGCAGGAAGGCCAGGGCCTCCGCGAGCACCGGCTCGTCCTCCACCAGGTAGACGATCGGTTGCGTCTGGGCGGGTGCGGGCGTTGATGTCATGTCTCGTTCTCCGTCAATGCCGGAAGGGTAAACCCGAACCGGGAACCGCCTCCCTTCCTCGGTTCGTACTCGAGCCGGCCGCCGTGTTGCTCGATCACGGTGCGGCACAGGCTCAGGCCGATGCCCAGGCCGCTGCTCTTGGTGGTGAAGAAGGCCTGGAAGAGCATGTGGCGGGCCTCGACCGGCACGCCGCGGCCGCGGTCCAGCACCGAGACCGCGACACTGGGCGGATCGGTGTCGTCCTGCCGGGTGGCGACGATCTCGAGGGATCGCTCGCGCTGCGGCGCGTCGGACATGGACTGTACCGCGTTGCGGGTCAGGTTGAGCAGAACCTGCTCGAGCATCGTGCGATCCCCCATGACCCGGGTGTCGCCCACGCTTCCCCAGGAAACGCGGACATTGTGCTTGCGGGCCTGCAGCCGGATCAGGGGCTCGAGCGACGCGATGAGCTCGTCGATCTCGACCGGCTGGCGGTCCAGCTTGCGCCGGCGCATGAAGTCGTTGACGCTCTTGACGACCTGCCCGGCCCGCTCCGCCTGGCTGTGGATGCGGGCGAGCGCCCCCCGCAGGGCGGTCAGGTCAGACCGTTCCAGCAGGTTCTCGCAGGCCGTGGCGTAGCTCGTGATGGCCGCGAGCGGCTGGTTCAGTTCGTGCGAGAGCGCGGTGGCGACCTCGCCGAGGCTCGCCATGCGCGCCGCCTCCTGCAGCTTCTCCAACTGGCGGCGGTTGATCTCCTCGACCCGCTTCTGCTCGCTCAGGTCGAGGATGGACCCCATCCAGCCGGCCTTCCGGCCCTGCTCGTCGATGAGGGGCGTCTCGAAGATCAGGACGGGGAACTTGTGCCCGTCCTTGTGGCGGAAGGTCGTCTCGTAGCCCAGGCGGGCCGCCGAGAGCATGTGCATCTCGGACTCGCGCTGGGCATAGGCCTCGTGGACCTCCGGCAGCCAGAAGGGCATCGGGGGGCTGCGCCCGATCAGCTCCTCCATCGAGAAACCGGTCATCTCGCAGAAGGCCGGGTTGACGTAGGTGATCCGGCCCTCGTTGTCGCGGGCCCGCAGGCCCGTCATGAGCGAATCCTCCATCGCCTTGCGGAAGGCGTGCTGGGCACGCAGTGCCCGCTCGGCGCGGGTTCGCAGCCGGACGTCGCGCCAGAGCAACCCCACGCTGACCGCGAGCGCGCCGGTGACGGCGACCAGCATCGCGGCGAGCAGGTTGGGGATCAGCTTCGGCGGGCCCTGGATGCTGTCGGCGCGCAGCGTGAGGGTAGTGCCGCCGAGCTCGAGCGGGGCGCTCGCGACATAGGTGCCGCGGCCCTTCACGCCGTGGGTCGCCCGCGCGATGAGGGTGCCGTCCGCTTCCGTGAACATGATCTGGTTGCCGGCGATGAACTCGGCCGGCAGGAAGACGTCCAGCACCCGTGGCAGCGAGTAGATCGCGAAGAGCACGTCGCCGCCGTCGACCGGCTCGCTGACGGCCAGCTCGATCACCTCGAAGCCGGTGCCCTCGCTGATCTGCAGGTAGTGGGGACGGCTGTAGGCGAGCCGCTCGCCGCCGCCGGCCGCGGACAGGGCGAGCTGGGCGGGCAGGGCGAGACGCGCGCGGCGGGCCTCGTCGAGCCGCGGCCGCGGGGCGGGCGCGTCGATCGCGTCCACCAGGCTGCCGTCGGCGCGGCGCCGCTCGATCCGCAGCAGCGCCGGATTGTGGATCACCAGCTCGCGGGCCGCGCGGCGAAAGCGCGCCTCGCCGTCGTCGCGCCGCAGCTCGGACGCGCTCAGCAGCAGCGCCTGCTCGGTCTCGCGCAGGCGCGACCGGATGGTGGCCGCCGCGGAGCGCACCTCGAGCGTGAGCGTCTCCTGCTTCTCGGTGTGCTCGTAGCGGAAGGCGAGCCAGAGCGTGGTGCCGAGCAGAACCACCAGCGCCGCCACGATGACGACGGCCGACCATGTCGCCCGGCGCTCGGAGGCGCTGGCCAGTTCGTCGTCGCGTGCCAGCGCCAGGCTGCTCGCGAGCATGTCGGTGGCCGGCTAGCGCCCCAGGCCCGCGCGCTCGAGCAGGGGGGCGAGGCGCTCGTCGTCGTAGCCGGCGACCTCGCGCAGGACCTCCTCGGTGTGCTCGCCCAGGCGCGGCGGCGGCAGGTCGTAGCGGACCGGCGTCGCCGAGAACTTGATCGGGCTGCCGACCAGCGGCACCGGGCCGGCGTCCTCGCGCTCGATGTCCACCCGCAGGCCGCGCGCCTTCACCTGCGGCATCTCGAAGACCTGGGCGAGGTCGTTGATCGGCCCGCAGGGAACCCCGGCCTTCTCGAGGGCGTCGATCCACTCGTTCATCGTGCGCTCGGCCATCATCTCGGCGATCAGGGGGATGAGGGCCTCGCGGTTGCGGATCCGGTCGGCATTGCGGGCGAAGCGCGGATCGTCCGCGAGCTGCGGGCGGCCGCCCACCTCGCACAGGCGACGGAACTGGCCGTCGTTGCCCACCGCGACGATCATCCACTGGTCGGAACAGCGGAAGGCCTGGTAGGGGACCACGTTGGGGTGGGCGTTGCCCCAGCGGCGCGGCGGCACGCCGCTCACGAGGTAGTTGGTGCCCATGTTGGCGAGCATCGCCACCGCGCTGTCGAGCAGCGCCATGTCGATGTACTGGCCCTCGCCGGTCCGCTCGCGATGGAGGAGGGCGGCGAGGATCGCCTGCGTCGCGTACATGCCGGTCATGAGGTCGGTCACCGCGATGCCCACCTTCTGCGGCCCGCCGCCCGGGCGGTCGTCGGCCTCGCCGGTGATCGACATCAGGCCCCCCATCGCCTGGATGATGAAGTCGTAGCCGGGACGGGCCGCGAGCGGACCCGTCTGGCCGAAGCCCGTGATCGAGCAGTACACGATGTCGGGCCGCACGGCGCGCAGGCTCTCGTAGTCGAGGCCATAGCGGGCGAGCTGGCCGACCTTGTAGTTCTCGATGACGACGTCGCAGTGGCGGACGAGGTCGCGCACCGCCTGCTGTCCGGCGGGGCTGGCGATGTCGAGCACGATCGAGCGCTTGTTGCGGTTGGCCGCCAGGTAGTAGGCGGCGTCCGTGGTCTCGCGCCCCTGGCGGTCCGCGAGGAACGGCGGGCCCCAGCCGCGGGTATCGTCGCCGGCGCCCGGCTTCTCGACCTTGATGACATCGGCGCCGAGGTCGCCGAGGCTCTGGCCGCACCAGGGCCCGGCGAGGACCCGGGACAGGTCGAGGACGCGAATACCGTCGAGACTGCGCTTGCTCATGTGTGTGGTAACTCCTTGTTACACCAGTTACCCCGCGGGGGCTAGGACCGGGCTGTTCCGGATCGTACATTGTGCCCGTGCATCGATGCTTCTCCATCGGTGCGCATCGATGGTTTCATCGAGTCTCCTCCCTCCTCAGGCGCCCTCCCCCGGGGCGCCATTTTTTTGCCACGATTTCGGTAGAATCCGTTTTCCCGCAGCAAATCAACGTGCCTGGCACAGGGCAAGCGATGAAATCGGCCGAAATCCGCGAGCGGTTCCTCCGCTTCTTCGAATCGAAGGGACACACGATCGTCCCCTCGAGCCCCGTCGTGCCGGCCGATGACCCGACCCTGCTGTTCACCAACGCGGGGATGAACCAGTTCAAGGACGTGTTCCTGGGCTTCGACCGCCGGCCCTACCAGCGCGCGGCCAGCTCCCAGAAATGCATCCGGGCGGGGGGCAAGCACAACGACCTCGAGAACGTCGGCTATACCGCCCGGCATCACACGTTCTTCGAGATGCTGGGGAACTTCAGCTTCGGCGACTACTTCAAGCGCGAAGCGATCCACTACGCCTGGGAGCTGCTGACCGAAGTGTTCCGGCTGCCGCCCGAGCGCCTCTGGGTCACGGTGTACTTCGAGGACGACGAGGCCTGGCGGATCTGGGCCGAGGAAATCGGGGTGCCGGGTGACCGTCTCGTGCGCATCGGCGACAACAAGGGCGCCCGCTACGCCTCCGACAACTTCTGGATGATGGGCGAGACGGGCCCCTGCGGGCCGTGCAGCGAGATCTTCTACGACCACGGGCCCGGCGTCGCGGGCGGGCCGCCCGGCAGTCCCGACGAGGACGGCGACCGCTACATCGAGATCTGGAACCTCGTGTTCATGCAGTTCAACCGCGACGAGCAGGGGACGATGCACCCGCTGCCCAAGCCGAGCGTCGACACCGGCATGGGCCTCGAGCGGATCGCGGCGGTGCTGCAGGGGGTCCACTCGAACTACGAGATCGACCTCTTCGTGAACCTGCTCGAGGCGGCCTCGCGCGCCGTGGCGGCCGCGGGCGGCACGCCCGTCGCGGGCAGCCCCTCGCTCAAGGTGCTGGCCGACCACATTCGCGCCTGCGCGTTCACGGTCTGCGACGGCGTGATCCCCGGCAACGAGGGGCGGGGCTACGTGCTGCGCCGGATCGCCCGCCGGGCGATCCGGCACGGCTACAAGCTCGGCGCGCGCCGTCCCTTCTTCCACCGGCTGGTGGAGCCGCTGGCGGCGGAGATGGGCGATGCCTATCCGGAGCTGCGCACGGAGGCCGGGCGCATCACCGAGGTGCTGCGCCTGGAGGAGGAACGTTTCTTCGAGACCATCGCCAACGGCATGGAGATCCTCGAGGCCGCCCTCGCGCCGCTGCGCGGCCGCGAGGGGGCGCGGCTCGACGGCGAGACCGCGTTCCGGCTGCACGACACCTACGGCTTCCCGCTCGACCTGACAGCCGATGTCTGCCGGGAGGCCGGCGTCGGCGTGGACGAGGCCGGTTTCGAGGCCGCGATGTCGCGCCAGCGCGAGCAGGCGCGCGCGGCCGGGCGATTCCGCGCCGGCTCGACGATCGAATACCAGGGCGAGCCCACGCGCTTCCGGGGCTACGAGCAGCTCGCCACGACGGCGCGGGTCACCGCCCTGTATCGGGAGGGCACGCCGGTCGAGCGCCTCGGTGTGGGCGAGCGGGGCATCGTCGTGCTCGACCAGACGCCGTTCTACGCCGAGTCGGGCGGCCAGGTCGGCGACCGCGGCGAGATCACGCAAGGGACCACCTGCCTGTCGCTCTTCCGGGTGGACGACACCCAGAAGATCCAGGCGGACGTCTTCGGCCACCACGGCGAGGTCGTCACCGGCGAGATCGCGGTGGGCGACACCGTGCAGGCCCGCGTGGATGCCACGGCGCGCGCCCGCACCATGCGCAACCACTCGGCAACCCACCTGATGCACAAGGCCCTGCGCGAGGTGCTGGGCCCGCACGTGCAGCAGAAGGGCTCCCTGGTCGATCCCGAGAAGACCCGGTTCGACTTCAGCCACAATGCGCCGATGACGCGCGAGGAAATCCGCAGGGTCGAGCAGATCGTCAACCGCGAGATCCTCGAGAATACCCCCGTGCAGGCCCGGCTGATGGCCTACGACGAGGCGGTGCGCAACGGCGCCGTGGCGCTGTTCGGCGAGAAGTACGGGGACGAGGTGCGGGTGCTCGACATCGGCAGCTCGCGCGAGCTGTGCGGCGGCACGCACGTGAGCCGCACCGGCGACATCGGCCTGTTCCGCATCGTCTCCGAGGGTGGCGTCGCGGCGGGCATTCGCCGGGTCGAGGCCGTCACGGGGGATGTCGCGCTCGAGCGGGTCCAGGCCGAGGAGGCGCTGCTCGCCGGCGCGGCCGGCCTGCTCAAGGTGCCGGCCGCGGAGCTTCCGTCCAAGCTCGAGCAGGTGCTCGAATCGAGCCGCGCGCTCGAGAAGGAGATCGCCCGGCTCAAGTCGAAGATCGCCGCCGCGCAGGGCGCCGACCTCGCCCAGCAGGCGAGGGAGGTCGACGGGGTGCGCGTGCTCGCGGCACGGTTGGAGGGCGCCGACGTCAAGACCCTGCGCGAGACGATGGACAAGCTCAAGGACAAGCTGGGATCGGCGATCATCGTGCTCGGGTCCGACCTCGGCGGGCGCGTGAGCCTGATCGCCGGCGTGACGCCGGACCTCACCGGCCGCTACAAGGCGGGCGAGATCGTCAACCATGTCGCCAGCCAGGTGGGCGGCAAGGGCGGCGGGCGCCCGGACATGGCGCAGGCCGGGGGCACCGATGTCGCGGCGCTGCCCAAGGCGCTCGCGAGCGTCGAGGCCTGGGTGGCCGAGCGGGTGTGAGCGCCGCCGCCGGGCGGGGCGCGCCGCGCCCGGATCGCCGACCGGCGAGCCCCAAGTCGGAGAACGGACCGAGATGAGTGAACCGATCGCCTTCGACCTCGAGGTCGATGCCAGCGGGCTGAACTGCCCCCTGCCCATCCTGCGGGCGAAGAAGGCCCTGTCCACGCTGCAGAGCGGCCAGGTGCTGAAGATCGTCGCGACCGATCCCGGGTCGAAGCGCGACTTCCAGCAGTTCACCCGCCAGGCGGGGCACGAGCTCGTCGGGGTGGAAGAGTCCGGCCGCAGCTGGACCTTCTTCGTCCGGCGCCGCTAGCCGACGGGCGCCGGCCGGCCGCCGCGACGGCGATGGGTTCGCGCGGCTCGACCCGGGTCGATCCCGCCGAGGTGGAGGTCACCGCGATCCGGGCCCAGGGCGCGGGCGGCCAGAACGTCAACAAGGTCGCGAGCGCGATCCACCTTCGCTACGACATCGAGGCGTCCTCGCTGCCGGCGGCCGTTCGCGAGCGGCTGCGCTCGCTGCGCGATGCCCGGATCGGGGCCGACGGCGTCATCGTGATCAAGGCGCAGCGCTACCGCACGCGCGAGCGCAACCTGGCCGATGCGATGGAGCGCCTGCAGAAGCTGGTGGACAGGGTTGCCATGCCGCCACGGCCGCGGCTGCCCACGCGCCCCACCGCGGCCTCCCGGAGGCGCCGCCTGGAGGACAAGCGGCGGCGCGGGCGGCTCAAGGCGCAGCGCGCGGGCGACGCCGACTGACTCAGTTCACGAGGCCGGCGAAGAAGTCCCGGCCGATGCGCGCGCAGAAGGGTGCGAGCGCGACGTGATAGGCATCCTCGTTGCCGGGAACGAGGAAGAGCGACCGGAAGTTCAGGTACAGCGAGCTGTCGGTGCCCCCGGGGATCGTGGCGCCGGAATCGAAGTCGAATACCGTCACGGGCACCCCGGCGCCGCCGAAGGCCTGCTGCGCGAGGATGGTGTTCTCGAAGTACACCACGGTGTCCTCCCCGCCGCCGCACAGGGCCATGCGACCCTGGGGCGCCCAGCCGCGCAGGTCGTTCGCCGCCACGTCCTGCCTGAAGGCATTGGCCGGGTCGAGCAGGAAGTTGTCGACCCAGGCCGGCTGCATCAGGAAGGGCTCGCCCTCGGAGACCAGCAGGTGCTCGGGCAGCAGGCCCTGCTCGATGGCGCCGTTCGAGCCGATCGTCCCCGGGAAGATGCCGAGCGCGGTCTGGTCGTAGGGCGGCACGAACAGCTCCGCCGGGGTCGCGAACACGTTCCCGTAGGAGCGCTGGTAGCTCTCGACGAGGAAGGGAAGGAGTCGCGAGGCGCCGTCGGTCGGGTCGCCGCCCAGCATCCTGTCGAGCGTGTACCCGAGCGCGTAGGGGCCGGACATCGGGAACGATGCGGCCACCGTGAACTCGTCCGCATGGGCGCTCTCGATCTCCCGGTGGGTCGCCATCGCGACGAACCCGCCCTGCGAATACCCGGTCAGGTACACCGCCTGCGGCGCCTCCTCCCCGCGCGAGGCCAGCACCTGCCGGGCCGCGCGCAGGGCGTCGATCGCGTCGGCCGCCTGCGCCCGCGCATTCAGGTACGGGTGGTAGTCCAGCGTGGAGCCGCCGTATCCCGTGTAGTCGGGCGCGACGACGGTGTAACCGTGGGCGGCGAGCACCGCCAGCGCGATCCCGCCGAACACTTCCTCGCTGGTGAGCACGCTGTAGTCGCGCGCGGTGGCGGTGCCGTGCGCCCACATCACGAGGGCGCGCGGCGCCTGGCACGCGGGGTTCTCGCCCACCGGGATCGCGATGCCTCCCGTGGCGTTGACCGGCTCCCCGGCGCCGCCGATCGTCTGGTACTCGATCGCGTGCAGTTCCACGTCGCAGACCGCTTCGCCCACCACGTCGCGCAGGAGGAAGCCCTCGAGGCCGGACGCGGTGAGCTCGTCGATCTCCGCGCGACTCCGGGTCAGGTACGGGGCGGTGGACAGGAGGGCGCCGCGCTCGGCCGCCGGGTCGCTCGGCCCCGTCGCGGGGGGCGGCTCCGGCGCCGGCTCGGCGTCGTCGCCCGAGCCGCAGGCGGCCACGAGGAGGGCGAGGGCAAGGGAGCCGGCAAGGCGGGGAAAGCGGCGCAGGGGGGACGGCATGGGGAATCCTCGAACGGGCCCGGCGATCGGGCGGACGAGGCTCGCCAGCAAGGGGGGTGCCCGCGCCGGGCGCGGTCGCTATCCCAGCCGCTGGAGCTGCTCCACCAGCTTCGCGCGCAGCGACTCGAAGCCCTCGAGCCTTTCGCGTTCCTGGGCCACGATGTGCGCCGGAGCGCGCTCGGCGAACTTCGGGTTGTCGAGCTTGGCGGTGGCCCTGGCGATCTCGCCCTCGACGCGCGCGATCTCGCGCCCGAGCCGCTCGCGCTCCGCAGCGACGTCGATCTCGATGCGCAGCATCAGGCGCGACGATCCGACGATCTGCACCGGGGCCGGCGAATCGGTCGGCAACGCATCGACCAGCTCCACCTCGGACAGGCGCGCGAGGGCCCTGAGGTAGGGCGCCCAGGCGCCGAGCCGCTGCGCATCGCCTTCGGCCACCAGCGGCACGCGCTGCGCCGGCGACAGGCCCATCTCGCCGCGCAGCGCGCGACAGGCGTCCACCACCGCCTGCAACCCGGCGACCCAGGCCTCCGCGGCCTCGTCGATGCGCCCGGGTTCGGCGACCGGCGCGGGCTGCGTCATGATGGAGTGGCGCCGCTCGGCGAGCGCCGCCTGCAGTTCCGCGCCCTCGACGACCTGCCTGCCCCGCTCGCCGTAGCGATGCGCGAGCGGCGCGACCTTCTGCCAGAGCTCCTCGGTGATGAACGGGATCAGCGGGTGCGCCAGCCGCAGGCTCGCCTCGAGGACCTCGAGCAGGGTGCGCCGCGTGGCGCGCTGGCGAGCCTCGCTCGGATCGGCGAGCTGGACCTTGGCGGCTTCGACGTACCAGTCGCAGTACTCGTTCCAGACGAACTCGTAGATCGCCCGGGCAACGAGGTCGAAGCGGTAGTCGGCATAGTGGCCCTCGACCTCGGCGGCCACCCGGGCGAAGCGCGACGCGATCCAGCGATCGAGCGGGGAGAAATCGAGATGGCCGTCGGCCGGATCCCGCGGCCCGAACCCGCAATCGCGTCCCTCGCAGTTCATGAGCACGAAGCGGGTGGCGTTCCAGAGCTTGTTGCAGAAGTTGCGGTAGCCCTCGCAGCGGTTGAGGTCGAAGTTGATGTTGCGACCCGGCGTGGCGAGCGAGGCGAAGGTGAACCGCAGCGCGTCCGCCCCGAAGGCGGGGATGCCGTTCGGGAACTCGCGGCGCGTCTTCTTCGCGATCGCCTCGGCCTGGCGCGGGTTCATCAGGCCGCTGGTGCGCTTGGCGATCAGGGAATCGAGGTCGATGCCGTCCACGAGGTCGATCGGGTCGAGCGTGTTCCCCTTGGACTTCGACATCTTCTGGCCCTCGCCGTCGCGGACCAGCGCGTGGACATAGACGTCCCGGAAGGGCACCGTGTCGGTGAACGTGACGGTCATCATGACCATCCGCGCGACCCAGAAGAAGATGATGTCGAAGCCGGTGACGAGCACCGACGAGGGCAGGTACTGCTCGAGGTCGGGCAGCAGCTTCGCCCGGCCGTTCACGAACGGCTCGTCCGGGTCGATCAGCGACGAGAAGGGCACGAGCGCCGACGAGAACCAGGTGTCGAGCACGTCGGGGTCCCGCACGAGCGGGCCGTCCCAGCCGGCTGCGCGGGCGAGCGCCGCGGCGGCGGCGTCGTCGCGCGCGACGAACACCGTTCCGTCGTCGATCGGCGCGCCCTCGGCGTCCGCCTTGTACCAGGCGGGAATCTGGTGGCCCCACCAGAGCTGGCGCGACACGCACCAGTCCTGGATGTTCTCGAGCCAGTGGTTGTAGGTGGCGGTCCAGTTCGGCGGCACGAACCGGATCGATCCGTCGGCGACCACCTCGAGCGCCCGTTGCGCGATGCTCTTGCCGCCCAGCGGGGAGTCGGCAGGGGAGGGCCGGGTCATGGCCACGAACCACTGGTCGGTGAGCATGGGCTCGACCACCTCGCCGGTGCGCTCGCAGCGCGGGACCATCAGGCGGTGCGGCCTGACCGAGACCAGCAGGCCGAGCGACTCGAGGTCGGCGACCACGCGCTTGCGCGCCTCGAAGCGGTCGAGGCCGCGATAGCGCTCGGGGGCCGCGTCGCCGATGGTCGCGTCGAGCTCGATGACCCGGATCATCGGCAGGCCGTGGCGCTGGCCGACCGCGAAGTCGTTGAAGTCGTGGGCAGGCGTGACCTTGACCACGCCCGTGCCGAACTCGCGATCGACGTAGTCGTCGGCGATGATGGGGATCTCTCGCCATTGCGCCCGGCCCTCGGGCGTGGTCGGGTCGGCGGCCGGGCCCGAGAGCGGCAGGCGGATGGTCTTGCCGACCAGCGCGGCGTAGCGTTCGTCCTCGGGATGCACCATGACCGCCGTGTCGCCCAGCATGGTCTCGGGCCGGGTCGTGGCCACCGTGAGCGAGCCGCTGCCGTCGGCGAGCGGATAGGCGATCTCCCACAGGGAGCCTTCCTCCTCGTAGTTCTCGACCTCGAGGTCGGAGACCGCGCTGCGCAGCTTCGGATCCCAGTTCACGAGGCGCTTGCCCCGGTAGAGCAGGCCCTGCTCGTGCAGGCGCACGAAGACCTCGCGCACCACCATGGACAGGGTCTCGTCCATGGTGAAGTACTCGAGCGACCAGTCGGTCGAGGCGCCCAGCCGTCGCATCTGGCGCGTGATGGTGGAACCCGACTGCTCCTTCCATTTCCAGACGCGCTCGACGAAGGCCTCGCGCCCGATCGCCTGGCGGCTGGTTCCCTCGGCCTCGAGCTGGCGCTCGACCACGATCTGGGTCGCGATGCCGGCATGGTCGGTGCCGGGCAGCCAGAGCGTGTCGTCGCCGCGCATCCGGTGGTATCGGGTCAGCGCATCCATCAACGTCTGGTTGAAGGCGTGCCCCATGTGCAGCGTGCCGGTCACGTTCGGCGGCGGCAGCTGGATGCAGAAGGCGGGGCGATCCTTGTTGCGGCCGGCCGCGAACAGGCCGCGCGATTCCCACAGCCGGTACCACTCCGACTCGATCGCCTGGGGTTCGAAGCTGCTGGCGAGCGAAGCGCTCGCGGGCGCCTCGGCGGGGGCTTTCCTGGTCACTGTCTGGCCTTATGGGTCATCGACGGCTCATGCCGTCGGCGGATGGTCGTCGTGCTCGTCGAGCTGCCGGTGCACGCGGGCAAGTTCCTCGCTGATCGCGCGGCCGACCGCCTCGCGGATCGCCTGGCGCAGGGTCTCGCGGATCTCGTCGACGAGCCTTTCGGTCGTGATCTCGATTACCGCATGCAGGCGCTCGTCGAGCGGCCCTTCGATGAGCGCGTCGGTGCGTACCTGCAGGTTCTCCAGCACGCTCGCCTCGACCTGCAGCGCCAGCCGGTCGAGGTCGGGAACGTCGGCCCCGGGCGAGGCGGGCGTCGCATCCGCCACGGGGACGGCGGGCTCCGGCGGCGGCGCAAGCAGCACCTCCGTGAGCATCGGGATCGCCGCCTCGTCGGGCGACGGCGAGCCGATGCCCGTCTCTCCCCCGGGCTCGCCCAGCCGGGCGGTGACCCCGGCCTCGGCGGGCGCCGGCTCGTCGTCGAACACCGAATCGTCGATCGGCACGGTCAGTTCCGGGAGATCGTCCATGTCGGAATCGTCCCCCTCGCCCCAGTCGTCCCCGTCCGTCCAGGACAGGGGGCCGGGCCCGGCCGGCGGCTCAGGCGGCGCAGTCATGGCGATGCATCGGGTAGCCGCGCTGGCGGTAGAACTTCCAGCGCTCGCGGCCGGCGGCCCTGTCCGCCTCGTCGGTGGACACGATCTCGACAAGGCGGTCGAAGCGACTGAAGTGCGCGGGGGTATCGGGACCGAGGTTCACCATCACCTCGTGGTGGGGCGACGGCGCCTCGCCGCTCGCGAGCAGCACGGGCGTCTCGGGCGCGAGCCGGTCGATGACGGACACGTGCGGGATGAAGTCGAGCGGCGAGAAGGCCCAGAGCATGCGGTCGAATTCTGCAAGTTGCGACGGGTTCGACGAGAACACCACGACCCGGCTGCCGGTGCGATGGATCTTGCGCACCAGCCGGCAGGCGTAATGCAGCTTGTTCGCGGCGTTGAAGTGGAAGTCGACCCGGGTCATCGGTGGCGGGGCGCGGTTCAGCCGCGGGCCCGGTTCATCAGGAAGCCGGCCAGCAGCGGCACGGGCCGGCCGGTCGAGCCCTTGTTCGCGCCGGAATGCCAGGCCGTACCCGCGATGTCGAGATGGGCCCAGTCGTAGTCGCGCGTGAAGCGCGCGAGGAAGCACGCCGCCGTGACCGCGCCCGCATAGCGCCCGCCGATATTGGCGACATCGGCGAAGGGCGACTTGAGCAGCTCCTGGTACTCCTCGTCGAGCGGCATGCGCCAGCAGGTGTCCGACATCTCCCGGCCCGCCGCGAGGAGTTCGTCGGCGAGCCCGTCCGTGCGCGCGAACAGGCCCGTGTGGTGCTTGCCGAGGGCCACCACGCAGGCGCCGGTGAGCGTCGCGATGTCGATCACCGCGGCGGGCTTGAAGCGCGCGGCATAGGTCAGGGCGTCGCACAGCACGAGCCGGCCCTCGGCGTCGGTGTTGAGGATCTCGATCGTCTGGCCGGACATGCTGGTGACGATGTCGCCGGGTCGGGTGGCTGTGCCGCCGGGCATGTTCTCGGCCGCGGCGACGACCCCGACCACGTTGATCGGCAGCTTCATCTCGGCCACCGCGCGGATCGTGCCGAGCACCGAGGCGGCGCCCGACATGTCCCACTTCATCTCGTCCATCTCGCCGGCGGGCTTGAGCGAGATCCCGCCGGTGTCGAAGGTGATGCCCTTGCCCACGAGGACGACCGGCGCCTGCCGGGCCGGCCCGCCCCGGTACTCGAGCGTGACCAGCTGGGGCGGCTGGGCCGAGCCGCGCGCCACGGCGAGCAGGGCGTTCATCTTGAGGGCCGCCATCTGCTTCTCGCCGAGCACCTGCACCTTGAGCTCGAACTGCCTGCCAATCTCGCGCGCCGTCTGGGCGAGGTAGGTCGGGGTGCAGACATTGGCCGGCATGTTGCCGAGGTCGCGGGCGAGGTCCATGCCGTTGGCGATGGCGCTCGCCTGGCCGATGGCGGAACGGGCGGCGGCCTGGTCGGCGCGATCGACGGCGAACGCGACCGAGCGCGGCCCGCCGGGCCCGTTGTCGGGCTTGCTCTTGAAGCGGTCGAAGCGATAGGCCGCATCGCGCGCGGCGAGCGCGGCGCCCCGGATCTTCCAGGAGAGGTCCTGTCCCTCGACCTGGACCTCGTGCAGCAGGGAGATTGCGTCCTTGCCGCCGAGGCCGCGAAGGGCGCGGAACGCGCCGCGGACGACCTGGGCATGGGCACGCGCGTCGAGCACCGGCTTGTCGCCCGTGGCCACGAGCAACGCGCGGGCGATGGGGCCCTGCAGGTGGACGAGGAGCGTGGAGCCCGCCTTGGACGCGAGGTCGCCGCTCGCGAGCGCCGCGGCAAGGCGCCCGCCGGTGGCGGAATCGATGGCCTTTCCGGCGGGGCCGAGCGCTCGGCCCGCGAGCACCGGCACGATGGCGCAGGCGGTCCTGGCCTTGTCGATCGGAAGGGCCTTTGTGCTAAATTGCATCGATTGTTCTCCAGCGCAACGAGGGACGGGCCGGCGCGGTGCTGTCGCCTTGTGGTATGCAAGCGCCGATTATAGCGAGCCGGCGGCTCCTGCCTTTGCCGCGCATCGCCATCCCCGTGCCAGTCCGAACTCGACGATGCTGCTGAAATCCGCGCTGCGCCGGGAACTAGGGAACCTTGCCGGCGTCGTGTTCTCGGCGCTGTTCACCATCCTGGTCACCACCACCCTCGTGCGCATGCTCGGGCGCGCGGCGAGCGGACGCGTCGATCCCGGCAGCGTGCTCCCGCTGCTCGCGTTCTCCACCGTCAACTATCTCTCCGTCCTGCTGGTGCTGACGCTCTACTGCGCGGTGCTGATCGCGTTCACGCGCGCATGGCGCGATTCCGAGATGGTCATCTGGCAGTCCAACGGGCTCAGCATCGCGGCATGGATCCGGCCCGTCATGGGATTCGCGCTGCCGTTCGCGGTCCTGGTCGGCATCCTGTCGCTCGTCATCGCGCCCTGGGCCAATGCCCGGAGCAGCGAGTACCAGGCCAGGTTTGAGCAGCGCCAGGACATCTCCCGGGTCGCGGCCGGGCAGTTCCGCGAGTCCGCCGGGGGCAACCGCGTCTTCTTCGTCGAGTCGCTCGACGACGAGCAGACCGAGGTGCGCAACGTCTTCGTGACGCAGCAAAAGGGCGCCGACCTCACCATCGTCGTCTCGACGAGCGGGCGGGTGATCACGATGCCCGACCAGGAGCGCTTCCTCGTCCTCGAGCAGGGCAGGCGCTACGACGGGGCGACCGCGGCGGGCGACTTCCGCATGATGTCCTTCGATCGCTACGGCCTGCGGCTCGAGCCGCAGGAAAGCGCCGCATCGTCGCGCTCGACGAAGGCGCTCGGCACCCTGGACCTCGTCGCGGACCCGACGCCCCGGCATCTGGGCGAACTGCTCTGGCGCATCGCGCAGCCCGTCTCCGCCGTGCTGCTGGCGCTGCTCGCCATCCCGCTCGCGTCGGTCAATCCCCGCATGGGCCGCTCGGCCAACCTCGTGATCGCGCTGCTGATCTACGTCGTGTACAACAACCTCATGACGCTGACCCAGGCCTGGGTGGCGCAGGAGCGCATCCCCTTTTTCCTCGGCGTATGGATCGCGCACGGCGGCGTCGCGCTGATCGCCGCCTGGATGTACTACACCCGCACTCGGCTGCCGCGGCGCAGCCTCTGGCGCTGGCTGCCGGCTCGATCCCGGCGGCCGGCGTGAGGCGGCCGCTCCCATGAGGCTGCTGCGCTCCTACATCGGCAGGGAAGTCCGCGTCGCGGTCCTGTACGTGCTCGTCGGCTTCCTGTCGCTGTTCGCGATCTTCGACTTCCTCTACGAGATCGAGGACGTCGGCAAGGGCGGCTACCGGATCGGCCATGCCTTCGTGTTCGTCCTGCTGGGACTGCCCAGCCACTTCTACGAGCTGATGCCGATCGCCACGCTGATCGGGGGGGTGTACGCCATGGCGCAGTTCGCGTCGACATCGGAGTACACCGCGATGCGCGCGGCGGGGCTCGGGCGCCGGCGTGCGCTGGGGGCGATGGCCGCCATCGGCATCTGGCTGGCGCTGCTCACCGCGGCGGTGGGGGAGTTCGTGGCGCCCCCGGCCGAGCGGCTCGCGCAGACCGTGCGCTTCGGCGCGCTGGGTTCGGCCGTCGGGGGCCAGCTTCGCAGCGGGATCTGGATCAAGGATGCGCTGCGCGGCCCGGACGGCGAGGTGCAGGTCCAGCGCTTCGTAAACATCGGCGAGCTCGATCCGGGCGGCGCCATCAACCGGGTGCGGGTGTTCGAGTTCGATGCCGACCTCAACCTGCGGCGCATCGTCGAGGCCCGGCGCGCGATCTGGCAGCGGGAGGAGACCTGGCAGTTCGAGGGGGTGAGCGAGATCGAGGTACCGCCCGTGGAGGCCGGCGAGGACGCCGCCGTGCTCGGCGCGACCCGGCGCGCGAGCGAGCGCATGAGCTGGCGCTCGGAACTGTCGCCCAGCCTGCTGTCCGTGCTGCTCGTCGATGCCGACAACATGAGCGCGCGCAACCTGTATCGGTACATCTCGTACATGAAGAGCAACCAGCAGGACGCCAGCCGCTACGAGATCGCGCTCTGGAAGAAGATCGTCTATCCGTTCGCGGTGCTCGTCATGCTCGCGCTGGCGCTGCCCTCGGCCTACATGCAGGCCCGCGCCGGCGGCGTCGGTTACAAGGTGTTCGCCGCGGTGATGCTGGGCATCGCCTTCCATTTCCTCAACGGGCTGTTCTCCAACCTGGGGCTGCTCAACACGTGGCCCGCATGGATATCGGTGAGCCTGCCGAGCATCGGCGCGCTGTTGCTCGCGCTGGGGATGCTGGCCTGGGTGGACCGGGCGCGCTGATGCTGCCCCGCACCGTGCGAAGGCCGCTTGCAGGGCAAGGCGCCATGGTTGCAGTGCAGCATCCGGCGGTGCGCGGAGAATGTGACAAAGCGTTGGACACGCTTACACGCATTGGTTACGATCTGGCTCATTCGGCGCTCCGCGCAAGCGGCAGCGCCCGGATCGAGGAGGAGGAGAGGCAGCCAGTCTGCCATTCAAGGCGCGCAGCGATGTGCGCCTTTTCTTTTGTTCCCGCTCCCGGCCTTCTCCTCGCGCAACACGCCTTCGCATGCCCATGAACCCGCCGTCTTCCCTCGAGGCCATGTCCCCGGAACGGGCCAGGTCGGTCTTCCTCGTCCTGCTCTGCGCCTCGCTTCTCTTCAAGATCGCCTTCGCGGCCCTGCTGCCGATGACCGGCGACGAGGCGTACTTCATCGCCTGGGGCCGCGAGCCCGACTGGGGCTTCTACGACCATCCGCCCATGGTCGGCTGGTGGCTCGCCGTGCTGGACGCGATCTCCTCGCATGCGCTGGTGCTTCGCCTGCCGGCGGTGCTGGTGCCCGTCGCCCTTGCCTTCGCGGCGGTCGCGACGATACGGCGCTACGGCGAATCGCTCGGCTGGCTCGCCGGCAGCCTCGTGCTGCTCGCGCCACTGAACGTGTGGAACGTCGCGATCACGACCGATGTGCCGCTCATGTTCTTTTCCGGCCTCGCGGTGCTCGCGTATGTGCGGGCACAGCGCACCGGCGCGAAGATCGACTACGTCCTCTGCGGCCTGGCGCTCGGCGGGGCGCTCATGTCGAAGTACTTCGCCGGGCTGCTCGCGATCGCGATCTTCGCGCATTCGGTCTGGCGCCCCTCGCGCACGAAGCTCGTCGGGCTCGCCTTCGTGGTGCTCGCGTCCCTGCCGGCCGCCGTGGTCCAGGTGTGGTGGAACGCGGCGAACTGCTGGCCGAACGTGATGTTCAACATCGTGAATCGCCACGACAAGGACGGGCTGTCCTGGGTCACGCCGCTGCTGTTCGCCGCCTGCGCGATCTACGCGATGTCGCCGCCCGTGGCGCTCGCGGTCCTTCGCCGGCGTCGCGCCGCGGCGCCTGCGCAGGGAGCCATGGAGGCGAGGGAGGGACGCGTCTCCCGGGCGGCGGGCGCCGGCGCAATCGTCGACGACCGCCGGGGGGACCTCGAGCTCGAGCGCGCGGCCGCCGCCCAAGCCTGCGCCTGGCTGGCCGCGGTGCCCCTGCTCGTCCTCGCGGCGCTGTCCCCCGTCAAGACGATCGGCCTGCACTGGATGGCGAGCTTCGCGCTGCCGGCCATCCTGTGGTTCGTCCTTGCCGGGGCGGGCGGCGAACGCGCCCGCCGGGGCGCGCTGCGTTTCGGGACGGGCTTCGCGATCCTGCACTACGTGCTGGTGGCCGTGCTGCTGGCCCTGCCCACCGAGACATGGTCGAAGCTGCGCCAGTATCCCGGCATCGTCATGACGGTGCATGCCGACGAGCTCGCCGAGGCGATCGGGCGCGAGCGGCTCGACAGCCATGTGCTCGCGAGCAACGGGTACTCCGCGGCCGTCACGCTGGAGTACAACTTCGATCGCCGGGTCGTGGTCTTCGGCCCGGGTTCGAGCCATGCCCGCCACGACGACATGCGGGCCGACTTTCGCGAGTACGACGGCCGCGACTTCCTGATCATCCGCAAGGACCGCTATCGCCCGGGGGAATACGACGCCTTCTTCGAACGGGTGGCCACCGAGACGATCGAACTGCGCGGGGCGCACTTCACGCTCGTGATCGGCGAGGGCTTCCGCTACCCCGCCTATCGCGAGGTAGTGCTGGAGGAGGTCCGGCGGCTGTGGTACCAGGTCCCCCACTGGCTGCCGGCCGGCCCCTGCTACTTCTGCGACCGGTACTTCCCCGATCGCGCCTGCCATCGGTAGCCGACCGGGGCGTCGAACGAAACGGGGACGGGAATGCGCGCGCGGAGGTCCATGCACGGCAAGGCGATCGCGGCCTGCATCCTGTCGGCCGGGCTGTGGCTCGCCCCGGACGCCACGGCACAGGTCGTCCTGACCGCGTCGAGCTGGGCATCGGCGGACCACCTGCTTTCGCGGGCGCAGGCGGCCTGGTGCGAGGATGTCGCGAGGGCGACGGAGGGACGCGTGAGCTGCAGCATCCTGCCTCGGCCCGTCGTGCCCGCGCCCCGGACCTTCGACGCCGTGCGTGACGGGCTGGTGGATCTCGCCTACAGCGTGCACGGCTACACCCCCGATCGCTTCAGGCTGACGCGGATGGCCGAACTGCCCTTCCTCGGCGATTCCGCCGCCGCCGTGTCGATGGCGTACGAGAGGATCTTCCGCCGGCACCTCGAACGCTTCGACGAGCACCGGGGCCTCAAGGTGCTCGGCGTCTTCACCCACGGCCCCGGCATGGTCCTGAACGCCCGGCGACCCGTCGCCGGCTTCGCCGACCTGGCGGGCCTGCGGCTTCGTGTCGGCGGCGGCATGGCGAGCGAGGTCGCCCGGGCGCTGGGCATCGATGCCGTGCCCGAGCCCGCCCAGCGCGCGCGCGAGCTCCTGTCGTCGGGCGCCGTGGACGGGATGCTGTCACCTGCCGAATCCGTCCGGTCCTTCGGGCTGGAACGACTGCTGAAGCACCGCACCGAGGTGCCCGGCGGGCTCTACAACACGAGCTTCGCCTTCGTGATGAATCCCCATGCCTGGGAACGCATCCCCAAGGCCGACCGGCGGATCGTCGAGCGACTTTCCGGCGAGGTCGTCGCGGCGCACTTCGGCCGCTACTGGGATCTCGAGGATCGTCGCAGCCTCGCGCTCCAGCAGGCCGAGGGCATTCGCGGCCTCGTTGCCGGCGATGCCTTCGTCGCCCAGCTGCGGCGCAGGACCGCGGGCATCGAGCGCGCGTGGATCGAGATGGCCGAAGTCGAGGGCCTCGCCGATGCAGCGGGGGTCCTCGCGGAGTTCCGCAGGGAGATCGATTCCCTGGGCAAGGCGGCGGGGCAGGGCGGTCGGGCACGCTAGCCCGCCAAAAAGAAAACGGGCCCGTGGGCCCGCCAATCCGAATCGTTCCTCTCTCTCGGGGACTGTTGCGTCCCGATCTTGTTGTTTCCTC
This sequence comes from uncultured Burkholderiaceae bacterium, assembly GCA_964509685.1. Taxonomy (GTDB): domain Bacteria; phylum Pseudomonadota; class Gammaproteobacteria; order Burkholderiales; family Burkholderiaceae_E; genus JAMLIN01. The sequence continues at coordinate 728 of CAZDYQ010000018.1, read as the reverse complement.
TCGTTCCTTCTGCTTGCCTTCTCGTTCTTCTGTTCTTCTTTTCTCTTCCTCTTCTCACTGCCAGCGGCGTGTCATGAGCATCAGCGTGCCGAGCGACAGTGCCGCCCACATGCTGCCCGCCGTGCCCAGGCCACCCTGGCGGGACGTTCCCGCCGCGGTGTCGCCGCCGTTTCCCCCCTGGCTGGCTGCCCCGGAAACCCTCCGGCCGAACGGCAGGATGCCGTAGCGGCCTTCGCGACTTTCGAGCTCGCGCCCGATCATGCGGGCAAGCTCGATGACGAACCGGTCGTCCACCATTTCGTCCTGCCCCGCCGCCTCGACACCGGCCGACAGCGCATGTCGGCTACCCGTCCAGGTCGATGCGAGGAGGGTGCCCTTCGGCACCCGGGGCGGCTGGATCCAGCCGAGGAACTCGCCGGCGGCATCGAGAGCGCGCCGCGCGGGCTCCCCGGCGGGCACGGCCGCCACGGTCAGGATCGATGCCGCGGTCAGGCCCGCGGCACTGGCCAGTCGAACGATTCCTCTCATCCAGTAACCTCGCCGGTCGTCACTAGCGACAAGCGTGCCAGTCCGACGAAATCCTTTTGGAACAGTGACTTGGAACGTCTGCGCAGCGTCGCCTGGCTCCCGGTGTCAAGACCGCCGACATTGTCACCGATGCGTGGCCGCCACGCCCGGCGTAGTTTCCCGTACGCGCAGGAATGCTATACTTGCCGGCTTGCGTGGGG
>CAZDYQ010000017.1:0-42513 GCA_964509685.1 uncultured Burkholderiaceae bacterium | reverse complement strand
TGCTCGACGACCACCTGCGCCAGATCGCGCTGAGCGTGCCCGCGCCGCGCGCGCCGATGGACCTGCTCGTGCCCTTCGAGGACCCGATCCACGAGGGCATCATGATCCAGATCTGGGATCGGAACGGGGTCCATGTCTATCGATCCTCGACCGAGTGGGAGCTGCCGCAGCGCGCGGCGCTGGGCTTTTCCACCGTCGATACCCCGCAGGGACCGCTGCGCGTCTACAGCGCGCTGCGCGCCGGGATCCTGGTGCAGGCGGCGCAGCCCCTTGCCCTGCGCACCCGGATCGCCGCCCGCGCGGCCATCAACCAGACCGCGCCCCTCGCCCTCCTGAGCGCCGCCCTGGCGATGCTCGTCTGGGTGCTCGTCGGCCGCGGCCTCGCGCCGCTCGCGCAGGTCCGCGACGCCCTCGCCCGCCGCGCGCCGGACAGTCTCCAGGCGCTCGATCCCGCAGGCCTGCCGAGCGAACTGCAGCCCCTCGTCAGGGGCATCAACGCGCTGATGGCGCGGCTCGACGAAGCGTTTCGCAAGCAGCGCGACTTCCTGGCGGATGCCGCCCACGAGCTGCGCACGCCGCTCGCCGCGGTCCGCCTCCAGCTCGACCTCCTGCGGCGCGCCGAGACGAGGCTCGAGCGCGAGCTGGCCGCCGACCGGCTGGCGCAGGGGATCGGGCGACTGGGCGCGCTCGTCGACCAGCTCCTGCTGCTCGCGCGCCAGGACGCCGATGCCGAGGCGACACTCGTCCGCGCGGAGGTTGATCCGGCCGAACTCCTCGCGCGTTGCGCCGCCGACCATGCCGCCCTGGCGGAATCGCGGCGGATCGACCTCGGCGTGGCCGACGACTCCGCGTCGCCCGGCGCGCTGCGACTGAGCGGCGACCCGCACGGACTCGCCATCCTGGTCGCGAACCTCGTCGGCAATGCCTTGCGCTATACGCCCGCGGGCGGGCGCGTGGACCTCTGGTGCGGCCGGGATCGCGACGACATCGTGCTGCGGGTGGACGACGACGGGCCGGGGATCGAACCGGCCGAGCGCGAGAGGGTCTTCGACCGCTTCTACCGCACCGACTACGCCTCGACCGGGCCGCACGGGGAGCACGGCAGCGGCCTCGGGCTGTCCATCGTGCGGCAGGTGGCCGATCGCCATGGGGCGAGCGTGCGCCTCCTTGACAACCCGAAGGGACGCGGCCTGCGGGCGGAGGTGCGCTTCCCCGCCGAAACATCTCGCAAGAATCCTTAAGGCGGGCTTCAGCGAACGTAATCTGGCCCTAATGCGCGGGGCCTAGTCTCGATAGCGAGCGAGGCTTCCCCGGAGGACCGCTTTCATGACTCGGATCGTCGCCGCCGCCCTCGTCGCCGGGGTGCTCGGCGCCGGCGTGGCCCAGGCGCAAGACGGCGCGCACGCTCCGGCGCAACGAAGCGCCGAGGCAACGGCGCACCGGACGACCGTCATGGCCAGCCCGGCGGACGTTGCCATGCCGCCGCGCGCACACGCACTTCCGGACTTCACCGCGCTCGTCAGGAACAGCGCCGCCGCCGTGGTCAGCATCCGGGTCGCCTCGCGGACCACGCCCGCGCCCTCGCCGGCGGATCCGCCTTCGCGGCTCGACTGGGTCCTGCGCGGGCTGCCCGGCGCGGCCCGCCCGGACCGGCCGCAGCGCGGTGTCGGCTCCGGCTTCCTCGTCGATGCCGACGGCACCCTCCTCGCCAATGCGCACATCGTCGACGGCGCGCAGGAGATCGTCGTGCGCCTGAACGACAGGCGCGAGTTCCCGGCCCGCGTGGTCGGCACCGATGCCGAGACCGATGTCGCCGTGCTCAGGATCGACGCGTCCGGGCTGCCGGTCGTTCGCACCGGGAACCCCGGCGCGCTGCAGGCGGGCCAATGGGTGGTGGCGATCGGTTCGCCCTACGGCCTGGAGCCCACGGTCAGCGCGGGCATCGTCAACGCGACCTCGCGTTCGCTGCCGAACGAATCCTGGGTGCCGTTCATCCAGACCGATGTCGCGGTCAACCCGGGCACCTCGGGAGGCCCCCTCCTCAACCTCGACGGCGAGGTGGTGGGGATCACCTCCCAGATCTACAGCCAGGCGGCCGGCTGGCAAGGCCTGTCGTTCGCGATCCCGATCGATGTTGCCCTGGAGGCCAAGGCGCAGATCGTCGCCACCGGCCGGGTGGCCCGCGGCCGCCTCGGCGTCTCCGTCCAGGAGGTCGATGACGCGCTGGCCCGCTCGTTCGGACTCGACGGCCCGCGCGGCGCGCTCGTCACATCCGTGGACGAGGGCGGCGGCGCGGCCCGGGCCGGGCTGCGCCCCGGCGACATCGTCCTTGCCGTCGGATCCCTGCCCGTGCTGCAGGCCGGGGATCTCGCGCGGGCCATCGCGGGCGAGCCGCCGGGTACCGAGGTCCGGCTGGAGGTCTGGCGAGACGGCGACCGGATGGTGCTCGCTGCGGGGATCGGCAGCCACGACGAGGGGCCCGACGAGGTATCGAGCCCCCGGGAGCCGGCCCCATCGCCGCTCGGCCTGGTCGTGCGCCCGCTCTCGGCCGGGGAGCGAGAAGCCAGCGGGATGCACACGGGCGTGGTTGTCGAAGAAACCGGCGGCGCCGCGGCGCGCGCGGGCATCCATCCCGGCGACGTGATCCTCGCGATCAACGGCACGCCGCTCAAGGATCCCGACCAGCTGCATCGGCTCCTCGAGAACCGCCCCAGGCAGGTTGCCCTGCTGGTTCAGCGGGGTGATGCTCGACTCTTCGTTCCGATTCGACTCGCCTGAGCCGTAGCGCGGCAAGGACCCGGCCTGCCCGGCGCCCGCGGCCGCGTGTACACTGGCCGCACTGTTCCGCTACTGCGCCGATCTCACCGGATCGATCGACAAATGAACGAAATCGACGTCCCCCCGTCGGTCTGGCGGGCATTCGTGCAGGTGGCTCGCCTGCGCAGCTTCTCCAAGGCGGCCCGGGCGCTGTCGAGCCGGCAGTCCACCGTCAGCACCCAGATCCGCCGCCTCGAGGACCAGATCGGACAGCCCCTCTTCGCGCGAACGACCCGCAGCGTCCGCCTGACGCCGCTTGCCGAGCACCTGCTGCCGGTTGCCGAGGAAATCGTGGGGCTGCAGTCGATCGCGTCCGCCCGCCTGGCGGACGCGCCCCTGTCGGGCCAGCTCCGGGTGCTGGCGAGCGCGCCCCTGTTCGCCATCTACGAGATGCACCGGCTGTTCGCGCGCTTCATGCGCACGCATCCGGACCTGCGCCTCACCACCCGGTGCGCGCCGGACGAGGAGCTCGCGAAGGCCGATCCCGCCGACTACGACCTCGTCATCGGCGCCGGGAACCTGCCGGCCCACGGCGCCGCCTCCTCGCGACCGGTCAGGCGCGAGCGGCTGCGCTGGTACGGACAGCGCAGCGGGGTCACCGACCCGCGCCGGGCCTCGCTCGTCCTCCTGTCTCCCTTCACCAGCGCGGTGCGGGCGGGGGAGCGCCATGTCGCCGTCCATGCCGACGACCTGGAGACGGCGGTGCGCTGCGTGAAGGCGGGAATCGGCGTCAGCCTGTTGCCGGTAGCCGAGGCGGCACGATTCGACCTCGCACCGCTGGACGGAACCGGGCTGCCGGCGGTTCCCAAGCTCGACATCCGCATCGTGGCGCCAGAGCAGCCGGGCCCGGCCGCGACCGCGCTGCGCAACCAGCTTCTGCACTGGTTGCGCGAGCGCAGTCGTACCGAGGAAGCCTAGCGTTCAGGCCGCGTGCGCGCTCGCCGCGTAGCGGGCCAGGTGGTGCTCGGTATCCCCGTTGCTGAGGATGAACATCGTCAGCCGCTTGAAGGTGTGGGCGACCTTCATCTCGTAGGTCATGCCCATGCCCCCGTGGAGCTGGATCGCCTCCTGGCCGACCTTGCGGGCCGCGTCGCCGCACTTCACCTTGGCGGCCGACACGAAGCGCCGTCGCTCCGACGCCGACAGCTTGCCCTGCGCCGCGTCGTCGAACTGCGAGCACGCGAGCAGCAGCATCGACTCCGCCTGCCGGGCCTCGACGGTCATGTCCACCATCCGGTGCTGCAGCGCCTGGAAGCTGCCGATCGGGACGCCGAACTGCTTGCGGGTCTTGAGGTACTCGAGGGTGGTCTCGTTGGCGTAGTGCATCGCGCCGACGGCATCGGCGCACTCGAGCAGGGTGGCGAAGTCGATCGCCTCCTCGATCGCGTCGAACGCCCCGCCCTCCGGGCCGACAAGCTCGGCCTCGACCCCGTCGAGCACCAGGTCGGCGCCGCGCATGTCGTCGTTGGTGCGGTACGTGTTCAGCCTGAGGCCCTTCGCGCCGGTATCCACGAGGAACAGGCCGATGCCCTCGGTGTCGCCATTACCGCCGGCGGTCCGGGCGGACACCAGCAGCTTGTCGGCGATGGGGGCGCCCAGCACCAGGCGCTTCTCGCCGGTCAGCCTGTAGCCGGAGCCGGCACGGGTGGCGCGTGTCGCGACCTCGTTCAGGTTGTAGCGCGAGTCGGGCTCCGCGTGGCCGAGCGCGAGCTTGAGTTCGCCCGCGATGACCTTCTCGAGCAGCGACTTCTGGGCGTCCGACCCCAGCGCCGCGATCAGGCGCGCGGCGGTCACCGTCGGCACGTAGGGCTCGACCACCAGGCCGCGGCCCAGCGCCTTCATGACGCTGACCATGCTGAGCATGCCCACGCCGAAACCGCCCTGCGCCTCGGGCAGCGGCAGGCCGAGCACGCCGAGTTCCGCGAGCGCGGCCCAGAGCTTCGGGTCGTAACCCGCCTCGGACCGGGTGATCGCCTTGCGCGCCTCGAAGTCGTACGTCTTGTCGATCAGGCGGTTGATGCTGTCGGCAAGCAGTTGCTCTTCTTCGTTGAGTGTGAAGTCCATGGTGTGCTGCCCTCCGTCAGAGCCCGAGGGCCATCTTGGAAATGATGTTGCGCTGGATCTCGTTCGAGCCGGCGTAGATGCTGGTCTTGCGATAGTTGAAGTACTTCGGCGCGGCCGTGGCGACGAACTCGTCGAAGCCGTCGTAGTCGATCGCACGGAAGGCGCGCGCCCGCGGCCCGTAGGCCTGGACCATCAGCTCGGTGATCGCCTGCTGGATCTCGGTGCCGCGCATCTTGAGCATCGAGACCATCGGGCCGATCTGGCCGGTCCGCATGACTTCGTCCACGAACTGCATGTTGGTGATCTCGAGCGCCATCAGCTCGATCTCGACTCGCGAGAGCTTGTCGGCGAAGCGCGGATCCTCGATGAGCGGACGCCCGTTCTGCATGATCTCGCGGGCGACCTTCTTGAGCCGGCCGATCTCGCGCTTGGAGCCGCCGATGCGGCCGCTGTTGAGCCGCTCGTGGCCGAGCAGGTACTTGGCGACCGTCCAGCCCTTGCCTTCCTCGTGGACGAGGTTCTCGACCGGGACCTTGACATCTTCGAAGAAGACCTCGTTGACCTCGTGGGCCTCGTCGAGCAGGATCAGCGGACGCACCGTGATCCCGGGCGTCTTCATGTCGATGAGCAGGAAGCTGATGCCCTCCTGCTTCTTCGGCGAGGAGCTGTCGGTGCGCACCAGGCAGAAGATCCAGTCGCCGTAGTGGCCCAGGGTCGTCCAGATCTTCTGGCCGTTGACGACGTAGTGGTCGCCGCGGCGCTCGGCGCGCGTCTTGAGCGAGGCGAGGTCCGAGCCGGAACCGGGCTCGGAATAGCCCTGTACCCAGAAATCGTCACCGTTGTAGATGCGCGGGAGGAATCGCTTCTTCTGCTCCTCGGTGCCGAACTTCAGCAGGACCGAGGCGCACATCGTGGGGCCGAAGGCCGCGACGGGCGGCGCGCCGGCCCGGGCGTACTCTTCCTCGTAGATGTACCGCTGGACCGCGTTCCAGCCCGTCCCGCCCCACTCGACGGGCCAGGCGGGCGCCACCCAGCCCTTCTTGGCGAGGATCTTGTGCCAGCGCACGAGATCGTCCTTGGTGAGCTCCCGGTGTTCGAGCACCTTCTCCCGCAGGTCGGCGGGCAGGTTGGCTTCGAACCAGCTGCGCACCTCGTCGCGAAAGGCGATCTCTTCGGGACTGAATGAAAGATCCATCCGCTATCTCCATATGTCGGGCCGGCACCCTTCTCGATCTTGGTCGTCGTGGCACGCCGGCATGCCGATGCACGGCGGCCTTCCCGCGACCGAACGCCTTGCGGCCGGATTCAGTTGTCGGGCGTTGGGCAATTCTAGGCGAATTCTCGAACGGGCCATGCCGAAACCGGGCCGGAATCGTCGCCGATCGGGACGCGAGGACCGGGCGCCGGGCCGAACCGGGCCCGGCGGCTCAGCCCACCCAGGCCCGGGCGTTGCGGAAGATGCGCATCCAGGGGGAATCTTCCCCCAGCCCGGGCGGCGCCCAGCTCATCTGCACCGTCCGGAACACGCGCTCCGGATGCGGCATCAGGATCGTGGCCCGCCCGTCGTCCGAGGTGAATCCGGTCAGGCCGCCGGGCGAGCCGTTGGGGTTGGCCGGGTAGCGCGTCGCGACCTCGCCATGGCCGTCGACGAAGCGCAGCGCGGCGCGCGCCCGGCCGGCCTGCTCCTCGCTGGCGAACCGCACCCTGCCCTCGCCGTTGGAGACCACGATCGGCATCCGGCTCCCGGCCATGCCGGCAAGCAGGATCGAGGGCGACTCGAGCACCTCGACCTGCACGAGCCGCCCCTCGAACTGTTCGGAGCGGTTGCGCACGAACGCGGGCCAGTGCTCGGCGCCCGGGATGATGGACTTCAGGTGCGCGAACATCTGGCAGCCGTTGCAGATGCCGAGGCTGAACGTGTCCGGGCGGCTGAAGAAGGATGCGAAGCGCTCGGCCATCGCCGCATTGAAGAGGATCGACTTCGCCCAGCCCGCGCCGGCACCCAGGACGTCGCCGTAGGAGAAGCCGCCGCAGGCGACGAGGCCCTTGAAGTCGTCCAGTCGATGGCGACCGGCGATGAGGTCGGTCATGTGCACGTCGTAGGCATCGAAGCCCGCGCGCGTGAAGGCCGCGGCCATCTCGACATGGCTGTTGACGCCCTGCTCGCGCAGCACCGCCACCTTCGGCCGCGCGCCGGAGGCGATGAACGGCGCGGCGATGTCCTCGGCGGGATCGTAGGTGAGCGCCACATGCAGCCCCGGGTCGTCGATGCCGGCAATGGCGTCGAACTCCTCCTGGGCGCACTCCGGATCGTCCCGCAGCGCCGCGATCCGGTAGCTCGTCTCGGTCCAGATGCGCTGGAGCGTCACGCGCGACTCGGAAAAGATGCGTCGCCCGTCGCGATAGAAGCTGATCTCGTCGCCCTCGGCCGGCTTGCCGATGACGTGCGAGTGGGCCGACAGCCCGAGCGCGCGCAGCTCGCCCATCACCGCATCGCGATCGTCCGCGCGGACCTGGATGACGGCGCCCGCCTCCTCGTTGAACAGGGCGCGGATCGTCGCCTCGCCCCGTTGCACGGAAACCTGTTCGGGCCGGATCTTGAAGTCGCCCCAGTCGGTCGAGCCCGGATCGAAGGCCAGCATGTCGATATTGATCGCCACGCCGCAGCGGCCGGCGAACGCCATCTCGCAGACGGTGGCGAACAGTCCGCCGTCGGAGCGGTCGTGGTACGCCAGCAGGCGTCCCTGCTCCCGCAGGCGGGCGATCGCGGTAACGAAGTTTGCGAGCCGCGAGGGATCGTCGAGGTCGGGCGCCTCGTTGCCGACCTGGCCGGTCACCTGCGCGAAGACGGAACCCCCCAGCCGCTGGCGGCCCGCGCCCAGGTCGACGAGGATGAGCACGGTGTCGAGGGATGGATCGAGCTGCGGCGTGCTGCCGAGGCGAACGTCGGCCACCGGGGCGAAGGCGGTCACGACCAGGGAGGTGGGCGCAAGGACCTGCTTGTCCTGGTCGCTCCCCGGATCGCGCCAGACGGTGCGCATCGAGAGGGAATCCTTGCCGACCGGGATCGCGATGCCCAGCGCGATGCAGAACTCGCTCGCGGCCCGCACCGCATGGAACAGGTCGGCATCCTCGGCGGGGTCGCCGCAGGCCGCCATCCAGTTCGCCGAGAGCTTGATCGCGTCGATCCGCTCGACCGGCGCCGCGCACAGGTTCGTGACGGCCTCGGTGATCGCCATCCGCGCCGAGGCGGCGGGATCGATGACCGCGACCGGGCTGCGTTCGCCCATCGCAAGTGCATCGCCCGCATAGCCGTCGAAGTCGGCCAGGCCGATGGCGCAGTCCGCGACCGGGACCTGCCAGGGCCCGACCATCTGGTCGCGGGCGCTCAGGCCGCCGACCGTCCGGTCGCCGATCGTGACGAGGAAACGCTTGCTCGCCACGGTGGGATGGCGCAGCACCGCGCAGGCGATCGGCCCGAGCTCGTGGCCGGCGGCGTCGACCGGCGCGAGCCGGCGCTCGCGCGTGGCGCCGGTGCGCGACATCCGGGGCGGCTTGCCGAGCAGGACGTCGATGGGCATGTCCACGGGATGGCCGCCGACGGGATCCTCCTCGCTGAAGAGCAGCTGCAGCTGGCCGTCGTCGGTGACGGTGCCGACCACCGCGAAGGGGCAGCGCTCGCGGCGGCACAGGTAGTCGAAGGCGGGCAGCGACTCCGGCGCGAGCGCGAGGACGTAGCGCTCCTGCGACTCGTTGCACCAGATCTCGGCGGGCGACATGCCCGTCTCCTCCAGCGGGATCCGGTCGAGCAGGAAGCGCGCCGAGCGGCCCGCGTCGTGGACGAGCTCCGGGAAGGCGTTCGACAGGCCCCCTGCCCCGACGTCGTGGATCGACAGGATCGGGTTGGCCGGGCCGAGCGCCTGGCAGCGATCGAGGACTTCCTGCGCGCGGCGCTGCATCTCGGGATTGCCGCGCTGGACCGAATCGAAGTCCAGCTCCGCCGAGTTGGTGCCGGTGCCCATGCTCGAGGCGGCGCCGCCCCCGAGACCGATGCGCATGCCGGGGCCGCCCAGCTGGATCAGCAGCGTGCCGGCGGGCAGCGGCTTCTTGCCCACGTGGCGGGCATCGATGGATCCGACGCCGCCTGCGATCATGATCGGCTTGTGGTAGCCGCGCATGATCCCCTCGGCCTCCTGCTCGTAGGTCCGGAAGTAGCCGAGCAGGTTGGGTCGACCGAACTCGTTGTTGAAGGCCGCGCCGCCCACGGGGCCCTCGATCATGATGTCGAGCGCCGAGGCAATGTGGGACGGGCGGCCGTAGCCCGCCCCGCCATCGCCGCCCTGGTCCGGGCCGGTTTCCCAGGGCTGCTCGAAGCCCGGTATGCGCAGGTTCGACACCGTGAAACCGGTCAGCCCGAAGCGCGGCCTGGAGCCCCGGCCGGTCGCACCCTCGTCGCGGATCTCGCCGCCGGCGCCGGTCGCGGCCCCCGGGAACGGCGCGATCGCCGTCGGATGGTTGTGGGTCTCGACCTTCAGCAGGCTGTGGGTCAGGCCGGGCTCGCCGGCATAGAGGCCGTTGACCCGGCGACCGTCGGGCAGGGACTGCCAGGAGTGGAACCGCTGGATCTCGCGCCCCTCGAGGACGGCGGCATTGTCGGAATAGGCGACGATGGTGCCCGCGGGATGGGCGGCATGCGTCGCGCGGATCATGCCGAAGAGCGACTTGTCCATGGGCTCGCCGTCGAGCACCCAGTCGGCATTGAAGATCTTGTGCCGGCAGTGCTCGGAATTGGCCTGCGCGAACATCATCAGCTCGACGTCGCTGGGGTCGCGGCCGAGCCGGCCGAAATTCTCCACCAGGTAGTCGATCTCGTCGTCCGACAGCGCGAGCCCCAGGCTGCGGTTGGCCTCGACCAGGGCGTCCCGGCCGCGGGCGAGCAGCGCGATGCGCTGCATCGGCTTGCCCTGGAGCGGCGCGAAGATGCGCGCGGGGTCGGGCCGCTCGAGCAGCACCGATTCGGTCATGCGGTCGTGGAGCACGCCCGCGAGGCGCAGCAGGAGCGCTTCGTCGAACGCCTTCGCGCCGAACACCCCGCGCCGCGGAACGATGCGGTATTCGATGCCCCGCTCGATCCTGCGCACGGCGTCGAAGCCGCAGTTGTGCGCGATGTCGGTGGCCTTGCTCGCCCAGGGCGAGAGTGTCCCCAGGCGGGGCACCACCCAGACCGGCTGGCCGGGGCCCTCCGTTCGCGGGCCCGCCACCGCGTCGTCGTCCACGAGTGCCTGGAGGCGGGCGCGATCGAGGGGAGCGAGTTCCCGGTCGGCGACACAGGGATAGAACCACGAGGTCTCGAGCGCCTCGATGCGAGGCTCGATCCGGCGCAGTTCCTCGAGCAGGCGGGCGATGCGGAAACCGGAGAGCGCCGGCGACCCGGCGAGCGTGAAGTACGACGCGGACATCGAGGGACCGATCGAGGCGGGAAACCCCGATTATATCGGGGGTGACCTTCCGTTTCCGGCCCGCCCGGCGGCGGTGGTGCCCGCCGCGACGCCGCCCGCTCAGGCGCCGGTGACCGGCTTGCCGTAACCGCCGCCGCCCGGGGTCTCGATGACGATCGTGGCGCCCGCCTCGACCTGGACGGAATCGGTCGGGCCAAGGAGCCGCTCGTTGCCCTGCGCGTCGATCAGGCGGTTGACGCCGGGCGCCCCGGGTTCGCCGCCGGCCGCCCCGAACGCGGGCTCGATGCGCCCATTCGAGAGGATCGAGACGGTCATCGGCTCGAGCAGCAGGATCGCGCGGCTCGCACCGTCGCCCCCGCGCCAGCGCCCCGCCCCGCCCGAGCCGCGGCGGATCCGGTGCCACAGCACGCGCACGGGAAACCGCGTCTCGAGGACCTCGGGGTCGGTGATGCGCGAGTTCGTCATGTGCGTCTGCACCGCGGCGCAACCGTCGAAGCCGTCGACGAGGTTGCCGGCATCGTCGAAGATCCCGCCCGCGCCCGAGCCGCCGGCGATCGTCTCGTAGTACTGGAAGCGATCGGTCCCGAATGTCAGGTTGTTCATCGTGGGCTGGGCCGAGGCCATCACCCCGAGCGCGCCGTAGAGCGCCGCGACGATGCAGCTCGATGTCTCGACATTGCCCGCCACCACCGCCGCCGGGGGCTCGGGCGACAGCATGCAGCCCTGGGGCACCACGACTTCGATCGGCTTGAGGCAGCCCTCGTTCATCGGGATATCGTCGTCCACCAGCGTGCGGAACACGTAGAGCACGGCGGCCATCGTGACCGCCCGCGGCGCGTTGAAGTTGTCGGGCAGCTGGGCCGAGGTGCCGGTGAAGTCGACCTTCGCCGAACGGCTGGCGGCATCGACGCGCAGCGTGACGTGGATTTCCGCCCCGTTGTCGAGGCGCAGCCGGAACTGCCCGTCGCGCAGCGCCGAGATGGCCCGGCGCACCGACTCCTCCGCGTTGTCCTGGACATGGCGCATGTAGGCGCGCACGACGTCGAGCCCGAACTGGTCCACCATGCGCAGGAGCTCCTCGCGGCCCTTCTCGTTGGCAGCGACCTGGGCGCGCAGGTCGGCGAGGTTCTGCTCCGGGTTGCGCGCCGGGTGGCGCGCCCCCGTGAGCAGGGCGTGCATCTCGGCATCGCGGATGCGCCCGCCCGACACCAGCCGGAAGTTGGTGATCAGCACGCCCTCGTCCTCGATCGTGCGGCTGTTCGGCGGCATCGACCCCGGCGTGAGGCCCCCGATGTCGGCATGGTGCCCGCGGGAACCCACCCAGAAGAGGATCTCCTTCCCGGCCTGGTCGAAGACCGGCGAGATCACGGTCACGTCCGGCAGGTGGGTGCCCCCCGCGTAGGGATCGTTGAGAACGAACACGTCGCCCGGGCGGATCGAGTCGGGCGGATTGGCGGCGATCACCGCGCGCACGCTCGCGCCCATCGACCCGAGGTGCACCGGCATGTGCGGCGCGTTGGCCACCAGCGCCCCGCCGGCGTCGAACACCGCGCAGGAGAAGTCGAGCCTTTCCTTGATGTTGACCGAGTGGGCCGTGTTCTGCAGACGGTAGCCCATCTGCTCGGCGGCCGACATGAAGAGGTTGTTGAAGATCTCGAGCATGATGGGATCGGCCCGGGTGCCGATCGCCACGCGCTCGGGACGGGGGACGTGACGATCGATGACCAGGTCGCCCCTCTCGGTCATCCTGGCCCGCCAGCCGGGATCCACGACGGTGGTCGCCGTCGCCTCGACGATGATCGCGGGCCCCTCGATGGATTCGCCCGCGTCGATGTCCTCGCGCCGGTAGAGGGGCGCCTCGTGCCACTGGTCCCCGGCGTAGAGCGGTACGACGGCCGCCGGGGCGAGCTCGCCCCGGCGCGGCGGGCCGGCATCGAGCCGGGCGCCCTCGCCCGACGGCCCCATGGCCTCGGCGACGACGGAATCGATGACCAGCGGCCGGTCGCTCATCAGGAACGAGAACCGCTGCCGGTAGGTGCGCTCGAAGTCGGCCCGCATGGACTCGATGTCGCCGAAGGGCACCTCGATGGCCGTGTCGGTGCCGAGGTAGCGCAGCAGCGCGCGCCGGCTGAGCCGGATCGAATCGGCAGACTCGCCCTGCTCGACCAGTTCGGTGCGGGCGGCAGCGACCAGGCCGGCGAGGATGCGCGTCGCCTCCGCGAGCCCGGACTCGTCGAGCGGCGCCTCGACGGAATGCTCGCGGATCGCGGACTGCTCGGCGAGACCCATCCCGTAGGCCGACAGCACGCCCGCCAGCGGATGCGCGAGCACGGTCGGCATGCCGAGAGCATCGGCGACCCCGCAGGCGTGCTGGCCGCCGGCGCCACCGAAGGTGACGAGCGTGTAGCGGGTCACGTCGTAGCCCCGCTGCACCGAGATCTTCTTGATCGCGTTGGCCATGTTGCCGATCGCGATGTCGATGAAGCCCTGCGCCACCGCCTCGGGCGACAGCCGCGTGCCCGTCGCCTGCGCGATCTCGTCGGCGAGCCGGGTGAAGGCGGCGACGACCGCGTCCCGGTCGAGCGGCTGCCGGCCGTCGGGCCCGAAGACGGCCGGAAAGAATTCCGGCTGGATCCGGCCCAGCATGACGTTTGCATCGGTCACCGTCAGCGGCCCGCCGCGCCGGTAGCAGGTCGGGCCGGGATTGGCGCCGGCCGAGTCCGGGCCCACGCGCAGCCGTGCACCGTCGAAGTGCAGGATCGAGCCGCCGCCGGCGGCCACCGTGTGGATGCTCAGCATCGGCGCCCGCACCCGGACGCCAGCCACGAGCGAATCGAAGGCTCGCTCGAGTGCGCCGGCGAAATGCGACACGTCGGTGGACGTGCCCCCCATGTCGAAGCCGATCACCTTCTCGAAACCGGCCAGGCGGCTGACGCGCGCCATCCCGACGATGCCGCCCGCCGGACCGGACAGGATCGAATCCTTGCCCTGGAAGGCATGGGCGTCCGTCAGTCCGCCGCTCGACTGCATGAACTGCAGGCGAACACCGGGCATCGCCGCGGCGACCCGGTCGACGTATCGCCGCAGCACCGGCGAGAGGTAGGCGTCCACGACGGTGGTGTCGCCCCGGGAGACGAACTTGATGAGCGGCGAAACCTGGTGCGACAGGGACACCTGGGTGAAGCCCGCCTCGCGCGCGAGCTCGCCGATGCGCCGTTCGTGCGCCGGGTACCGGTAGCCGTGCATCAGGACGACGGCGACGGCCCGGAGCCCGCGCGCATGAGCGCGGGCCAGGGTCTCGCGCACGCCGTCCTCGTCGAGCGGCTCGATCACCTCGCCGTCGTGCGCGATGCGTTCGCGCACCTCGGCGACCTCGGACTCGAGGGCCTCGGGCAGCACGATCTTCCTGTCGAAGAGCCTCGGCCGGTTCTGGTACGCGATGCGCAGCGCGTCCGCGAAGCCCGCGGTGACCATGAGGAGCAGCGGCTCGCCCTTGCGCTCGAGCAGTGCATTCGTCGCCACCGTGGTGCCCATCTTCACCGCTTCGACGCGGCTCGCGTCGATGGGGATCCGTCCGCCCTCGCCCGCGCCGCCCTCGGCCTCGGCCAGGATCCGCCCGATGCCCTCGACCGCGGCATCCTCGTAGCGCCCGGGGTTCTCGGACAGCAGCTTCATCGTGACGAGCGAGCCGTCCGGGCGGCGCGCCACGATGTCGGTGAAGGTGCCGCCGCGGTCGATCCAGAACTGCCATCTGTTCATCGTTGCTCCTCGGGCCCGGGCCGCCTCAAAGCGAGGTCGCGGCCCGCGCCGCCTGGTCGTAGAGGCCGGACAGGGCGCGCAGCCGCGCCGCCGCCGCGGCGAGCTCGGCGGCATTGTCGAGTGCGGCCGGCACGCTCGGCAGCAGGCACTGTTCGCGCACCTCGCGATACCGGCGCAGCAGCGCGGCCGCCGCCGGGCTGGTGGCGTAATAGACCTCCTTGCCCACCTTCTCGGAGGTCAGCAGGCCGAGGCCGAGCAGCTTCTTGAGCGAGTAGTTGACGACATGGGTGTCCTCGTAGCTCAGGGTGAAGCAGACGTCGGCAAGCTTCTTGCTTCGCCCGCGGTGATGGACATGGTGCAACACGAGGACATCGGTGATCGTCAGGTCCGGCATGCCGGCCGCCGCCATGCAGCGCACCGCCCAGCGCGAGAAGGCGTTGTACGCGACGATCAGGCCGAACTCGAATTCGGAGAGCTCGCCCCATTCGCCCTCCGCGAGATGGGCCGACGAGAGGATCCGCACCGGACTGCCCGGCATCGGCGTATCGCCGACTTCGCCACGGTTCGTCTCCGCCTTGCGGCCCCGCTTCCTGGCGGTCATCCACAACTCCAAAACGTTGACGATTCGTTGACAATTTATCGTTATGCTGACTAGCATGCAAGCGTTCACCCGCCGTGGGGTGATAATCCGGCCAGGCGATGGCGCCGGGCACCAGCGCGCCGTCGATGCCAAGTTCCAACGAGGAGGAGATCCACGATGACGCTCTCACCCAAGCTGTCGATCCTTGTCGCCGCCGCCGTCGGCATGCTGGCATCGGGCGCCGCGAATGCGGCCAAGTGGGACATGCCCCTTGCCTATCCGGCGAGCAACTTCCATTCGCAGAACGCGGCCGAATTCGCCGCCTGCGTCGGCAAGTCCACGGACGGCAAGCTGGAGATCGCGACCCACCCGGGCGGCTCGCTGTTCAAGGGCAACGAGATCAAGCGCGCAGTCCAGACCGGGCAGGCCCAGATCGGGGAGCGCCTGCTGTCGGCCCACCAGAACGAGAACGCGCTGTTCGGCATCGACTCGCAGCCCTTCCTCGCCACCTCATTCGACGAGGGCGAGAAGCTCTGGAAGATCGCCCTGCCCGAGATGAAGAAGCTCCTCGACAGCCAGAACCTCGTGTACCTGTACTCCGTGGCGTGGCCGCCGCAGGGCCTGTACGTGAAGAAGCCGGTGGAATCGGTGGCCGACCTCAAGGGCATCAAGTTCCGGGCGTACAACGCCACCACGGCCAAGATGGCCGAGCTCACCGGCATGGTGCCGACGCAGGTCGAGGCGGCCGAGGTCACGCAGGCCTTCGCGACCGGCGTGGTCGATTCGATGATCACCTCGGGGGCGACCGGGGTCGACAGCAAGATCTGGGAGCACGTCTCGCACTTCTACACGGTCGATGCCTGGCTGCCCCGCAACACGGTGGTCGCGAACAAGGCGGCCTGGAACGGGCTGGACGAGGCCACGCGCAAGGCCGTGATGGACTGCGCCGACAAGGCGGCGGCCGAGGGGCTTGCCAAGGCCAGGGCCTTCACCGACAGGACGCTCGAGGAGCTGCGCAAGAACGGCATGACGGTCTCCCCGCCGAGCGACAAGCTCAGGGCCGAACTGCAGGAGGTCGGCAGGAAGATGATCGACGAATGGCTGAAGGGCGCGGGCCCCGAGGCGAAGAAGATCGTCGAGGAGTTCCGCGGCAACTGAGCCCCGCCCATCCCCGACCCACTTGATTCGCGGCGGGCCCGGCCCGCCGCCCTTCCAGGCCAGCAATGCCCCAGACGCACACCGAGCAGGCGCCCAGGCCACGGAGCTGGCCCCGTCGCCTGCTCGACGGGCTCTACCTGTCGGCCGGCGTGGCCGCCGCCGCCTCCATGGTGATCATCCTGCTGATCATCCTGGCGCAGATGGCGTGCCGGGCCCTCGGCATCGCGTTTCCCGGCTCCACGGACTACGCGGGCTACTTCATGGCGCAGACGAGCTTCCTCGCCTTCGCCCATGCGCTCAATCGCGGCGCCCATATCCGGGTCGGAGTGCTCCTCAATGCCCTCGGCCGTCACCGTCGCTGGGCGGAGATCTGGTGCCTGGCGATCGGGTCGCTCCTCGGCATCTGGTTCGCCTGGCACGCGGCGGCGGCGGTTCGCGTCTCGCGCATGCTGGGCGACGTGAGCCAGGGGCAGGATGCCACCCCGCTCTGGATACCGCAGCTCGGGATGGCGATCGGCTCGGCGATCTTCGCCATCGCGCTGCTGGACCACCTGTTCCGTGCGATCCGCTACGGCGACCCCGGGATCGGGGACGCCTCGACGGAATAGCCGCCGGACGAACGGAACGGACACGCGCATGGAGCACATCGGGGCCATCGTCCTTTTCCTGTTCGTCCTGTTCCTGCTGCTCGGGACCGGGGTCTGGGTCGGCCTCGCGCTGATCGGCGTCGCCTGGGTCGGCATGGAGATCTTCACGTCGCGTCCTGCCGGCGACGCGATGATCACCACCATCTGGACTTCAGCCTCGAGCTGGACCCTCACCGCACTGCCGCTCTTCATCTGGATGGGCGAGATCCTCTACCGGACCCGACTGTCGGCGGAACTCTTCCGCGGCCTTGCGCCCTGGATGGCCCCTCTGCCCGGTGGCCTGCTCCATACCAACATCGCGGGCTGCACCGTCTTCGCCGCCGTCTCGGGCTCCTCGGTGGCGACGCTCACCACGGTCGGCAAGATGTCGCTGCCCGAACTCCTCGGGCGCGGCTACCCGGAGCGCATGGTCATCGGTTCGCTCGCCGGCGCGGCGACGCTGGGGCTGCTGATACCGCCCTCCCTGATCCTCATCGTCTACGGGGTGTCGATCAACGAATCGATCACCAAGCTCTTCATGGCCGGCCTCCTGCCGGGCCTGCTGCTCGCCTTCCTCTTCATGGCCTACGTGGCGATCTGGTCGAGGCTGCGTCGCAGCCTGATGCCGCCGCCCGAGCCAGCGACGACCTTCGGGCAGAAGCTCGCCAGTGCGCGCAACCTGATCCCTGTCATCCTGCTGGTCGGGCTCGTCATCGGCTCGATGTACGCCGGCATCGCCACGGCCACCGAGGCCGCCGCGCTCGGGGTCGTGGGCTCGCTCGCCCTGGCCGCCGCCCAGCGGACGCTCACCTGGCGCACCTTCGCGGAGAGCCTGATGGGCGCCACCCGCACCTCCGCCATGATCGCGCTCATCCTGGCGGGGGCGGCGTTCCTCTCGCTGTCGATGGGCTTCACCGGCCTGCCCCGCGCGCTCGCCACCTGGATCGGGGAGCTCGGCCTGTCGCGGTTCGAGCTGCTCGTTGCGCTGCTCGTCTTCTACATCATCCTCGGCTGCTTCCTCGACGGCATCTCCGCGGTGGTCCTGACCATGGCGGTGATCGAGCCGATGATCCGGACGGCGGGTATCGACCCGATCTGGTTCGGCATCTTCGTCGTCATCGTGGTAGAGATGGCCCAGATCACGCCGCCGGTCGGCTTCAACCTCTTCGTGCTGCAAGGGATGACGGGAAGGGGGATCGGCTACATTGCGGTGGCGGCGCTACCCATGTTCATCATCATGGTGCTGATGGTGTTCATCCTGATTGCCTGGCCGGAGCTGGCGACCTGGTTGCCGCAGACGCTCTCGGCCCGGGCGGCCTGAGCCGTTCCCAAGGCATTCGACCGTCCTTCGCGACGCCCCTTCCGCATGAGCGGTACGCGGTCGGCGGCTAGAATCCCGCCATGGCCGATCCCGCCAGTACCTCACCGGGCTTCTGCACGCTCGAGGCCATCCGCCTGATCGAGCGCGAGGCGCTCGCGCGCCTTCCCGCCGGCACCCTGATGGAACGTGCCGCGCGGGCGGTGGCCGACGAGGCCGACCGGATCCTCCGATGCCTGCCGCGCGCGACGCCCGTCGTCGCGCTGGCCGGGCCGGGCGCGAACGGCGCAGACGCCTTGCTGGCCGCGCTCAAGCTGGAAGAGCGCGGTTATGCGGTGCGCGCGCATGCCCTGTCGGACCGGATTCCGGACGACCGCGACAGCGCCGAGGTCCATCGACGCTGGCGAGAGCGCCACGGCGACCCGGCACCGTTTGCGGGGCTCGCCACCGAGGGCACGCCGCCCGCCCTGGTGATCGACGGGATCTTCGGCATCGGCCTCGCCCGGCCGGTGGAGGGCGAAGCCGCCAATGCCCTTCGGCGGATCGAACGAGTCGGCTGGCCCGTGCTGGCCGTCGACGTGCCCAGCGGCGTCGATCCCGACACGGGCGCGATCGTGGGCGGGCCGAAAGCGGTCGCGGCGAGGGCGATCGCGACGGTGACGATGATCGCGGACAAGCCCGGCCTGCACACCGGCGACGGGATCGCCCATGCCGGCCGGGTGGTGGTCGCTTCGCTCGGCATCGAGCCCCCCTCGCCCGCCGGCCTGTCCATCGACCGCGACTGGGCCCGCGGGCGTCTCGCCCATCGCGCAAGGAACACGCACAAGGGCAGCTTCGGCACCGCCATGATCGTGGGCGGCTCGCCCGGCATGGAGGGCGCCGCGCTTCTGGCCGCACGAGGCGCCCAGGCGGCGGGTGCGGGCAAGGTGATCGCGGCGGCGCCGCAGGGACGTCCCTTCGACCCCGGCCAGCCGCAACTGATGAGCCGCTGCCTCGGGCTCTCGCCGTCCGGGGTCGAGGGCGCCTTCTCCGGCATGACGGTCGTCGCCCTCGGCTGCGGCCTGGGGCGGTCCGATGCCGCGGCCGGCTGGGTCGCGGCGGCGCTGGACACCGAGCTCCCGCTCGTGCTCGATGCCGATGCCCTCAACCTGTGCGCGGAACGGTCCGCGCTGGCCGCGAACCTGGCGGCAAGGGGCGCGCAGGCGGCCACGGTGCTCACGCCGCATCCGCTCGAGGCGGCGCGCCTGCTGCGGGCATCGGTTGCGGAGATCCAGGCGTCGCGCATCGAGGCGGCCTGCCGTCTCGCGAAGGACTATCGCAGCGTCGTGCTGCTGAAGGGCGCCGGCACGGTGCTTGCTGCGCCCGACGGCCGTTGGGGCATCGTCCGTGCGGGTGGACCGGCGCTTGCCACGGCGGGCACGGGCGACGTGCTCGCGGGCGTGGTCGCCGGAATGCTCTGCCAGGATCCCGATCCTTTCGAGGCCGCCGGGCTGGCGGCCTGGGCCCACGCCGCCGCCGGCGAGCGCTGGGGAGAAGCCCATCCGATGCAGCGTGGCCTCTCGGCGGCCAGGCTGCCCGACCTCGTCACGGAGTCCATCGATGAGATCGCCTGAAAAAGGCAAGAGTTCCCGCCTCGACTATCGCGCGGCCATCGACCGCTTTCGCCGGGCGGCGCGGGATGCGCGCGCGACGAGGATCCTGTCGCTGTTCGATGCGGAAGGCGAAAGACTGGACCGGCTGTCCTTCGATGTGGCCGGACTGCGCATCGACCTCTCGCGGCAGCGCCTGCCGCTCGCCGCGCTCGAGGCATGGGGCGACCTGGTCGAGGCGAGCGGGCTCGTCGAGCGCCGGGCCGCGATGTTCGCCGGCGAGGCAATCAACTTCACGGAGAAGCGCGCCGCCTTCCATGTCGCGCTGCGGGCGCCGGCGGGCACGCCCCGGCCGCTCGGCCGCGGGGGACCGGATGTTGGCCCCGAGGTCGACGACACGCTGCGGCGCATGCGCGAATTCTCCCGCCGCGTGCGCGAGGGCGAGTGGGTCGGCGCCCATGCCCGGCCGATCACCGACGTGGTGCATGTCGGCATCGGCGGCTCGCAGCTCGGACCCCTGCTCGCCTGCGACGCGCTGGCCGCCTATCGCCATCCCCGCCTGCGGGTCCACTTCCTGGCCAACATCGATCCCGACGCCTGGGCACGCCTGCAACCGGGCCTGGTCCCCGACACCACCCTCGTCGTGATCGCCTCGAAGTCCTGGCGCACGGTCGAGACCGCGCGCAATGCGCTCGCCGTGCGCGATTGGCTCATGGACGGGGGCATCGAAGAGCCGGACCTCGCCCGCCATCTCGTCGGCGTGACCGCGAATCCGCAAGGCGCCCGGGCCTTCGGGCTGGCGGACGAGGGCATCTTTCCGTTCAGCGACTGGGTCGGCGGCCGCTACTCGCTGTGGTCGGCCATCGGCCTGCCGGTGATGCTCGCGATCGGCCCCGAGGGCTTCGATGCCATGCTGGCGGGCGCGCACGCGGTGGACCGGCATTTCGTCGAGGCGCCCTGGCAGCGCAATGCGCCCGTGATGATGGCGCTGCTCTCCCTGTGGAATGCCGACGCCCTCGGTTCCCAGACGGAGGCCGTGATTCCGTATGCACAGGCGCTGGCAAGGCTTCCCGCCTACCTGCAGCAGCTGCAGATGGAGAGCAACGGCAAGTCGGTGGATGTCGACGGCGAGCCCATCCTCGCCCCGCCCGCGCCGGTGATCTGGGGCGAACCCGGCACCGATGCGCAGCACTCCTTCTTCCAGCAGCTCCACCAGGGACCCCAGCCCCAGCCGGTCGATTTCGTCCTCGTGCAGCCGGCGCCGAACGACCCGCAGGATCGCGGCCTCGGCCTCGCCGCCAATGCGCTGGCGCAGGCGGAGGCGCTGCTGCGCGGCGCCCCGGATGCCACCGACCCCCATCGACGCTACGATGGGAACCGGCCGAGCTCGACGATCCTGCTGGAGGCGCTCGATCCGTCGTGCTTCGGCGCGCTGCTGGCGCTCTACGAGCACAAGACTGCGGCCCTGGGCTGGCTGATGAGGATCAACTCGTTCGACCAGTGGGGCGTCGAGCTCGGCAAGCAGATCGCCACCCGGCACGAGGCGCTTCTCTCCGATCCCGAGGCACCGCTTTCCGAACTGGATCCCTCGACCGCCGACCTGCTGCGGCGGATGAGGCGGACGCTTGCCTGATGCGTGCGGGGATCCGGGCCCCCCGGGTGCGATCCGTCAAGCCTCCACGAGGCGTCCCGCCGCGAGCGTGATGCGGCGCGCGCAGCGCGTCGCGACCGCATCGTCGTGCGTCACGAGGACCAGGGTGGCGCCCGCCTCGCGATTGAGCGCGAAGAGCAGTTCGATTACCCGCTCCCCCGTCGCCACGTCGAGGCTTCCTGTCGGCTCGTCGGCCAGGAGCAGGCGCGGCTCGGTGGCGAACGCGCGGGCGATCGCCACGCGCTGCTGCTCGCCTCCCGAGAGCGTCCTCGGGTAATGGTGAAGCCGCTCGCCGAGGCCGACGCGCTCCAGCAGGCGCCGCGCCCTCTCGGCGATCCGCGGGGCGCCGGCCAGCTCGAGCGGCAGCATCACGTTCTCGAGCGCGGTCATCTGCGGGAGGAGCTGGAAGGACTGGAAGACGAAGCCCAGGTTGCGCAGCCGCCAGTCCGCCCGCTCGTCCTCGTCCATGGCGAAAAGATCCTTGCCGAAGACCTCGACCCGGCCGCTGGTGGGCGTATCCAGCCCGGCCAGGAGTCCGAGCAGGGTCGACTTGCCCGAGCCCGATGCGCCCACCACGGCGACCGTGCCGCCGGCATCGACCTCGAAGCTGACATCGTCGAGAATCGTCAGCCAGCCATCGGCATCGCGCACCTGCTTGCCCAGCGATTCGACCCTCAACGCCACCATGATTCGTCCTGAACTGACCCACGAGCGCACGATCCTACCGGACCCGGCCCGCCGTGGACTGCTGGCCGCCCTCCTCGCGCTCGCCGCGACGGCGGGCACCGCGCCGCCGAAGGCGCTCGCGGCCGACCCGATCCGGGTCCTGGTGCTCGGCGACAGCATCGCGGCCGAGTACGGGATCGCCCGCGGCAGCGGCTGGGTCGACATGCTCGCCGCGCGGGCGGCGGGACGGGCGACGTTCGTCAACGCGAGCATCAGCGGCGAAACCACCACCGGGGGCCGCAACCGGCTGCCCGGACTGCTGGCCGAGCATCGCCCGGACATCGTCGTCATCGAGCTCGGCGCGAACGACGCGCTGCGCGGGCTTCCGCTGGACGAGACCGAAGCGAACCTCGATGCGATGGTGCAGGCGTCGATCGATGCCGGGGCCCGCGTACTCCTCCTCGGGATGCAGGTGCCGCCGAACTACGGTCGCCGTTACACGGAGCGGTTCGCGGACGTGTTCCAGGCCGTCGCCAAGCGTCACGGGATCGCGCTGGTGCCCTTCCTGCTGGAGAGGATCGCCGACGACCTGGCCTACTTCCAGGACGACCGGATTCATCCGAACGAAAGCGCGCAGGAACCGATCGCGGCGACGGCCTGGCCGGCGCTCGAGCCGTTGCTGGAGGAGGCTGCGAAGGACCGCGGGAGACCGGCTGCTGGTGCCCGAGACCGGGATCGAACCGGTAAGGCCGGTTAGGGCCGGGGGATTTTAAGTCCCCTGTGTCTACCAATTCCACCACTCGGGCCGGCGCGCCGATTCTACCGGCACGCGGTCGCCGCGGCGACGAAGGGAGGAAGGGAAGATGGAGGCGGGGGTCGGAATCGAACCGGCGTACACGGCTTTGCAGGCCGCTGCATAACCACTCTGCCACCCCGCCGGGGGATGCGCTGCCCGTCGACCGGGCCCACGACGATGCTACCCGGAATCGAAGAAGCCTGCCGCGCCCGCCACAATGAAAAAGGGAAGCTGGAAGGCTTCCCCTCTCGTCCGTTCGCGGCTGCGCGAGCGAGCGCGATTATGACGGTTTGCGCCGGGGCACGCAAGCGGGGGCCGGACGCGCCACCGGGGGCGGGCCACGACGTCCATGGCTGCCCATCGGAAATTCCTTAGGCGGCATCCTCGACACCGGTCTCCGACAGGCTGTATTCCAGTTGACGACGCGAAACGCTCCCTATACCTTCGCATGACTGTCGCCACCGGCTTCAATGCGCCTGGGGAATGTCAGCGCGTCGAGTCGGGGGTCGCAAGAAGTTGCCCAATATCAATCAGAGGAGATGAGGACATGAGGGGACTTTTCAAGACCCGTATCGCATCGGGCGTCAAGGCAGCGCTGGGCCGCCGCAAGTTCTTCGGCAAGGCGGCCGCCGGAACGGCAGCCGCCGCGACCACCGCTCTCGGTTTCCCCACCATCGTTCGCGCCCAGGGCCCGATCAACTTCCGCTTCCAGAGCACCTGGCCGACGGTCGACATCTTCCAGGAGTTCGCGGTCGACTTCACCAACAAGGTGAACGACATGGCCGGCGGCGACCTGAAGCTGGAGATGCTGCCGGCCGGCGCGGTGGTGCCCGCCTTCGGCCTGCTCGACGCCGTGTCGAAGGGCACGCTCGACGGCGGCCACGGCGTGCTCGGCTACAACTACGGCAAGCAGAACGCCCTCGCCCTGTTCTCCTCGGGGCCGGCCTTCGGCATGGACGCCAACATGCTGCTCGCCTGGCACAAGTACGGCGGTGGCAAGGAGCTGCTCGAGAAGCTGTACGACTCCATCGGCGTGAACGTGGTGTCCTTCCTGTACGGCCCGATGAGCACCCAGCCTTTCGGCTGGTTCAAGAAGCCCATTACCAAGACCGAGGACCTCAAGGGCCTGAAGTTCCGCACCAACGGACTGGCGATCGACCTCTTCACGGAGATGGGCGCGGCGGTCAACGCGCTGCCGGGCGGCGAGATCGTGCCCGCCCTCGACCGCGGACTGCTCGACGGCGCGGAGTTCAACAACCCGACGTCCGACCGCCTGCTCGGCTTCCCGGATGTCTCCAAGGTCTGCATGCTGCAGAGCTGGCACCAGTCGGCCGAGACCTTCGAGGTCATCTTCAACAAGGAGAAGTACAACGCCCTGCCCGACAAGCTGAAGTCGATCATCGCGAATGCGGTGGAAGCGGCCTCGGCCGACATGTCGTGGAAGGCGATCGACCGCTACTCGAAGGACTACATCGCCCTGCAGAAGGACGGCGTGAAGTTCTACAAGACGCCGGACGCCGTCCTTCGGGATCAGCTCGTGACCTGGGACCGCATCGTCGCCAAGAAGGCCGAGACGAACCCCATGTTCAAGGAGATCGAGCAGTCGCAGCGTGCCTTCGCGGCTCGGGCACTGGCCTTCGACATGGACTACAACAACAACCGGCGCATGGCCTACAACCACTACTTCGGCCGCAAGGAACAGCAGAAGCAGAGCTGATCGACCGGCCGGGCACACCTGCCCGGCGCAAGCCGCCGGCCGGACGACCCGCCGGCGGCTTGCGTGCCGATGGACGGCCAGCCGGACCCGACCACTTTTCGCCAGCCCCCAAGCAGCACCCCTCGCCTGCGGCATTCGCGTAAAGCCCGCCGCAAGCCCTCGGTATATCCTCGACCTCCGCATTTTCGCAGGGTGGAACCAGCATGCAGAGCATCCTGCTCGGTATCGACCGCTTCAACACGTACATTGGCCAGCTGTTCGGGTGGCTCGTCCTGGCGCTGACCCTCTTCGTCTCGTACGAAGTCTTCTCCCGCTACGCCCTCGGCACCCCGCACTCCTGGTCCTTCGACTTCATGAACATGCTCTACGGCACGCTGTTCATGATGGCCGGGGCCTATACGCTCGCCAAGAACGGCCATGTGCGCGGCGACGTGCTCTACGGATTCTTCCCGCCCCGGCTGCAGGCCGGGCTGGACCTCGCCCTGTACTTCCTCTTCTTCTATCCCGGCGTGATCGCGATGTTCTGGGCCGGCTACTACTACGCCGCCGAGTCATGGGCGATCAACGAGCATTCGAACATCACTGCCGACGGGCCCCCGATCTATCCGTTCAAGGCCGTCATCCCGATCGCCGGCTTCTGCCTGCTGCTGCAGGGTTTCGTCGAGGTCGTGCGCTGCATCCAGTGCCTGAAGCTCGGCTACTGGCCCTCGCGCGGCGAGGACGTCGAGGAGGTCGACGTCGAGAAGCTGATGGAGCAGGTCCACGTCAAGGGCGATGACATCGTCGAGCTCGATGCCTATGTGACCGGCCAGCACGACAAGGGGCCGAAAGCATGAGGAAGGAGATCTGGTTCGGCCTGTCGATCCTGGCCGCCGTCGTCATCGCGATCATCGTCCTCATGCCGGCCCCGGCCGACATGACCAACGGGCACCTGGGCCTCCTTATGCTCGCCCTGATCGTGGTCACGATCATGCTCGGTTTCCCGACGGCGTTCACGCTGATGGGCATGGGCGTGATCTTCACCCTGATCGCCTACCGAGGCATGGGCTGGGAACTCGCGATCCAGCAGACCCTGGACCTCATGGTCCTGCGCACGTACGCCGTCATGACCAACGACGTGCTCATCGCGGTGCCCCTGTTCATCTTCATGGGCTATCTGGTCGAGCGTGCGAACCTCATCCAGAGCCTGTTCCAGGGGATGCACCTCGCGCTCGCGCGAATCCCGGGGTCGCTGGCGGTGGCCACCGTCGCCACCTGCGCGCTGTTCGCGACCGCCACCGGGATCGTTGGCGCCGTCGTGACGCTGATGGGCCTGCTCGCCCTCCCCGCCATGCTGCGCGCGGGCTATGGCGTGCAGCTGTCGGCCGGCGCCATCACGGCCGGTGGCTGCCTGGGCATCATGCTGCCGCCCTCCGTGCTGCTGATCCTCTACGGCGCGGTGGCGGGGGTGTCGGTCGTCAAGCTCTACGCCGGGGCTTTCTTCCCGGGCCTGATGCTCGCGACGATGTACATGCTCTACATCATGCTGCTCGCCAAGCTCAAGCCGAGCGTCGCGCCGCCGCTGTCCGAGGAAGCCCGCCGCGTGCCGCTGCCGGACTATGCGCAGGTCCTCAAGGAGCGCATCGGCAACCGGGCGCTGCCGGCGCTTCTCAGCGCGCTCAAGGGCAGGCGGAATGTCGACGTGCCGATGAACCGGTTGCTGCTGAACCTCCTCATTGCCCTGTTGCCGGCGATCGTGTTCGTCGCCGCCTTCGGCGCGAGCTACGCCAGCCTGACCGCACCGGTGGCGGAGGTCCAGTACGAACTGCAGCAGATGGGCGGGTTCACCAGCTTCGACGACGACGAGGACGGCGGCGGGCTCGCGGAGCCGCCCGGTGCCGGCGGCCTCGCGGAGCCGCCGGGCGCCGCCGAGGCGCCGGCCCCGCTCGGTGCCGATGCCGCGGCACCGGCGGGTGGCGCCGCGGACGCGGCAACCGCGGATCCGGACGAGCCGCAGCGTCGGCCCGCGCCCCTTTCGTTCTGGGTCACCCTGGCGATCGGCGCGGTGGCGCTGCTGGCGTACTACGCGATGCTCACGTTCGCGCGTCTCGAGATCTTCAAGATGCTGCTGAGCTCGTTCTTCCCGCTGACGCTGCTGATCCTCGCGGTGCTCGGCAGCATCATCGTGGGGCTGTGCACACCGGCCGAGGCCGCGGCACTGGGCGCGCTGGGGGGAATCCTGCTGGCATTCGCGTACCGCCGCCTCAACTACCCGATGGTGCGAGAGTCGGTCTACCTCGCGGCGAAGACGAGCGCGATGGTGTGCTGGCTGTTCGTCGGCTCGAGCATCTTCTCCGCCGCCTTCGCGCTGCTGGGGGGCCAGGAGATCATCAACAACTGGGTACTTGGCCTGGAACTGACCCCGGTCCAGTTCATGATCCTCGCCCAGGTGGTGATCTTCCTGCTCGGCTGGCCGCTGGAATGGACGGAGATCATCATCATCTTCATGCCGATCTTCCTGCCACTGCTGTCGCATTTCCAGATCGACCCGCTCTTCTTCGGGCTGCTGGTGGCGCTCAACCTGCAGACGGCCTTCCTGTCGCCACCGGTCGCGATGTCGGCGTTCTACCTCAAGGGCGTGGCCCCGCCGCATGTCACGCTCAACCAGATCTTCCTGGGCATGATGCCCTTCATGGGTATCCAGGTCATCGCGATCATCGTGCTGTACATGTTCCCGGGGATCGGCCTCTGGCTGCCTTCGGTCCTGTACTGACGCCCTGACATTCCCGCCGCATTCCTGCGGCGGGAACCGGCGCATGGCAGGGCCGCCACCCCAACGGCCCCGGTCGAATCCGTCCACTGCCATGCCCGAGAGCACGCCCGACGCGACTGACGAAGGTGGCCTCCCGGCCCTCGCCGGCCTGCGCGCCGCGATCCGCGACGCCCATCGCGCCCCCGAGGCGCGACAGGTGGCGCTGCTGCTGCGGCAGGCGCGCATGCCGGCCGAGGCGGCGGCGGCTGCGCACGAGCTCGCCTGTCGGCTCACGGTCGGCCTGCGCCGCCGCCAGGCGAGCGGACGCGCGGGCATGGTCCAGGCGCTGCTGCGGGAATTCTCGCTGTCCTCGCAGGAGGGCGTCGCGCTCATGTGCCTGGCCGAGGCCCTGCTGCGCATCCCCGATACTGAAACCCGGGATGCACTGATCCGCGACAAGATCGGCGCCGGCGACTGGCGGTCGCACATCGGCAGGAGCACGTCCCCGTTCGTCAATGCCGCGGCCTGGGGCCTGCTGGTCGGCGGCAGGCTGGTGGCGACCCACCGGGAACAGGGCCTCGGCGAAGCGCTCCAGCGCATCCTTGCCAGGGGCGGCGAGCCGATCGTCCGGCGCGGCGTCGATCTCGCCATGCGCCTGATGGGCCGGCATTTCGTCGCCGGCGAGACGATCGCGGAAGCGATGGCCAATGCCGTGCCGATGGAAGCAAGGGGTTTTCGCCATTCCTACGACATGCTCGGCGAGGCCGCGCTGACGGACGAGGACGCGCGTCGCTACCTCGCGGCATACGAGGAGGCCATCGACGCCATCGGCAGGGCCGCCCGGGGCCTCGGGATCCATCGCGGCCCGGGCATCTCGATCAAGCTCTCGGCGCTGCATCCACGCTACGTGCGGTCGCAGCGCGAGCGGGTCATGACCGAGCTCTACCCTCGCCTGCTGGGGCTGGCGCGACTCGCGCGGCATCACGACATCGGGCTCAACATCGACGCGGAGGAGTCCTGGCGCCTCGAACTCTCCCTCGACCTGCTCGAGCGCCTGTGCCAGGAGCCGGCGCTCGCGGGCTGGGACGGGATCGGGTTCGTGGTGCAGGCCTACCAGAAGCGGTGCATGGCCGTGGTCGACTGGCTCGTCGAGCTCGCCCGCCGGAGCGGGCACCGCCTGATGGTCCGGCTGGTGAAGGGCGCCTACTGGGATACCGAGATCAAGCAGGCGCAGGTGGGCGGCTTCGAGGACTATCCGGTGTACACGCGCAAGGCGCATACGGACGTCTCCTACCTCGCCTGCGCGCGCCGGCTCCTGGCCGCGCCCGACGCGGTCTTCCCGCAGTTCGCCACGCACAATGCCCAGACCCTCGCGGCGATCCTCCAGCTCGCCGGGCCGGAGTTTCACGAGGGACGCTACGAGTTCCAGTGCCTGCACGGCATGGGCGAATCCCTCTACGAGCAGGTCGTCCCGCCACCGGCCGACGGCGGCCTCGGGCGGCCGTGCCGGATCTATGCCCCGGTCGGCACGCACGACACCCTGCTCGCCTACCTGGTGCGCCGATTGCTGGAAAACGGGGCCAACACGTCCTTCGTCCAGCGGGTCGCCGATCCTCGCCAGCCGGTCGAGGCGCTGCTGGCCGATCCGGTCGCCATCGTCGAGGCGACGGCGGCGGCGGAAGGTGAAGCGGGATCGCCCCATCCGCGCATCCCCTTGCCGGCAAGCCTCTATCCCGGTCGCGCCAACTCGCGTGGCGTGGACCTCGATGACGAACGCGGTATCGCAGCGGTCCGGCGCGCGCTGGCGCACGCCGGACCGTCGTGGAGCGCGGCCCCGATCATCGGGGGCATCGCGGTCGATCCGCCGCCCGTGGTCCCCGCGTGCGAAGCGGCTGCGGCGCCAGGTTGGCGCACCGTCCGGAACCCGGCCTGCCGTGCGCAAGTGGTGGGCCTGGTCCGGGAGACCCGTCGCGAGGAGATCGAGCGGGCCGTGGCGGCCGCGGAGGCTGCCTTTCCCGCCTGGACGGCGCTGCCGCCCGGGCAGCGGGCGGACATCCTCCTGCGGGCCGCGGACCTTCTCGAGGCCCGGATGCTGCCGCTCGCGGCGCTCGTCGTGCGCGAAGCGGGCAAGACCCTCCCCAATGCGGTGGCCGAGGTGCGCGAAGCGGTGGACTTCCTGCGCTACTGCGCGACACAGGCCCGCGCGTGCCTCGGCGATCCGGGCGGCGAGGCGCGCGGCCCGGTGGCCTGCATCAGCCCGTGGAACTTCCCCCTGGCCATCTTCACCGGGCAGGTCGCCGCCGCGCTCGCCGCCGGCAATACGGTGCTCGCGAAGCCCGCGGAGCAGACCCCCCTCGTTGCGGCGCAGGCCATCGGCATCCTGCACGAGGCCGGGGTACCGCCCGGCGTGCTGCAGCTGCTGCCGGGAACGGGCGACGATGTGGGAGCGCCCCTCGTCGCCGATCCCCGGGTGCAGGCGGTGCTGTTCACCGGGTCGACCCGGGTTGCGCGCCTGCTGCAGGAGGTTCTCTCGCAACGCCTCGATGCCCGCGGCCGTCCCGTTCCGCTGGTGGCGGAGACAGGCGGGCAGAACGCCATGATCGTCGATTCGTCGGCGCTGCTCGAGCAGGTGGTGGCCGACGTCCTGGCCTCGGCCTTCGACAGCGCGGGACAGCGTTGCTCGGCGCTGCGCGTCCTGTGCCTTCAGAACGACATCGCGGATCGGGCCCTCGCCATGCTCCAGGGCGCGATGCGGGAACGCACCCTGGGCGATCCCCGTCACCTGCGGGTGGACATCGGTCCCGTGATCGACGAGGACGCCCGGGGCTCCATCGAGCGCCACATCGCCACCATGCGGGCCCGCGGACGCCGCGTGTTCCAGGCCGCACGCATCGACGATGACCGGAACCCGCAGGCCCCCGCCGGCGATCAGGGGCTCTTCGTGCCGCCCACCCTCATCGAGATCGAGCGGATCGACGAGCTCGAGTCGGAGGTGTTCGGCCCGGTGCTGCATGTCCTGCGCTATCCGCGCGAAGGCCTCGACGACCTGCTGGCCCGGATCGCGGCCACCGGGTACGGGCTGACCCTCGGGGTGCACTCGCGCATCGACGAAACCATCGACACGGTGGTCGCGCGCGCGCCGGTGGGCAACGTCTACGTGAATCGCAACATGATCGGCGCGGTGGTGGGCGTGCAGCCCTTCGGTGGCGAGGGCCTGTCCGGCACGGGGCCCAAGGCGGGCGGGCCGCTCTACCTGCGGCGCCTGCTCGCGCGCCCGCCGCGGGGATATCCGTTGCCCGGCGCGGACGCCGGCCGGCCCCCCACTGGCCTTCTCGCGGTGCTCGCGCGCTGGAGCGGCGAGCAGGGCCTGGCCGACACGCGCGAGTGCTGCGAGCGGTTCTCCGCGGAGTCGCCCGCCGTCGCGGAGTGGGTCCTCGACGGACCCACGGGCGAGCGCAATACGTGGCGCCTCGTGCCCCGACCGGAGGTGCTGTGCCTGGCCGGCGAGGACGCGGACCGCCTCTGCCAGCTGGCCGCGGTCCTGGCCACGGGCTCCCGCCCCGTGTGGCCCGAGGATCCACCGGCGCGCGACCTCGCCGCCCGCCTGCCCCCGCCGCTGCAGGCCGCGATCCGCTGGCTCGCCGACTGGCGGCGCGAGGGCGAGTTCACCGCCGTGCTCCACCACGGTGGCGAAACGGAGCTGCGCAGTGTCTCCCTCGAACTGGCACGCCGCCCGGGACCCATCGTGGACCTGCAGGGCCTGCGGCCGGGCGAGCGCGACATCGCGCTCGAGCGGCTCTTCGTCGAGCGCAGCGTCAGCGTCAATACCGCCGCTGCCGGCGGCAATGCGAGCCTGATGGCGATCGGCTGAGGATCAGGCCGCCGCCATCAGGCCGATTACCACGGCATTGGCGAGATCGATTACGAAGCCGCAGACTGCTTGCCCGCGAGCAGCGCAATCAGCGCAAGCGTGAAGCCGATGAAGCTGTCGATCTCGATGGCCAGGCCGGCGGGCGCCTGGCCCGGCCATTCAGGCACGGCTGCCGGCCTGGGCGGCGATGCCGCCCCGCCTGCGGGACTCCAGCCACCACTCCTGCCCGAGCGTCAGGACCACGGTGAATGCCATGAAGAGCACGGCCGCCCAGAAGATCCCGGCGAACTGCCCGCGGTCGAGCAGCCAGCCGAAGAGCACCGGCCCGATGGTGCCCCCGATGTTGAAACCCGTCATGACGATCCCGAAGGTCTTGCCTTCGGCGCCCGCGGGCGCGGCCGCCTTCACGAGCATGTCCCGCGATGGCGCGATGACGCCGGTGAGGAAGCCGGCAATCCCCAGCAGGACGACCAGGACGGTGCCGCCGAGCGGCATCGTCGCCACGACCGCCACGACCACCGCCGCCGCGCCGAAGGCGCCGGCGGCCACGAAGCCATGGTGGCGCGTGCGGTCGGCGAGGAAGCCGCCCGCCAGCACCCCGAAGGCGCTCGCGAACAGGAATGCGGTGAGCGCCGAGTTCGCCCAGTACAGGGGCACGCCGAAGCCCTGCACCAGCGCGCTGACGGAGAACTTGTCGATCGCGCCGACGCTGAGGCTCAGCAGGACGAAGAGCAGCGTCAGCACCATGACCATGGGGGCGAACGCGAGTCTCCAGGTAGCGCCGGTGGCCTTGCCGGCGCCGCTGGTGGCCGCGCTGCCCTTCGCCGGCGCGGCCCGCAAGCCGCCGCCCGCCGGCCCGGCCGACGTGGGCAGCCCGAGCACCAGCATGGCCAGCACCCCGACCAGCGTCGCGACCAGGAGGGCGGCCTCCACGCTGGTGGTCGCGGCGACCCCCAGCAACAGCGGCGGCGCGACCGCCCCGCCGAGATAGCCGGAGAAGGTGTGGATGGAGAAGGCCCGGCCCATGCGGTCCGTGGGAATGCCGCGCGACAGCAGCGCATAGTCCGCGGGGTGGTATACCCCGTTGGCGACGCCGGCCGCCACCATTGCAACCAGCAGCCACGCGTAGCTGGGCGCGATCGCGAGGGCGAGGAAGCTCGCGCTGCCCAGCGCGAGCGCGCACAGCAGCATCCGACGCGCGCCGTAGCGGTCCACCGCAAACCCGAGCGGAGCCTGCACCACGGTCGATACCACGTTGAAGACGCTGAGGGCGAAGCCGAGCTCGACGAAGCCCACGCCGAGCTTCGCCGGCAGCAGCGGCAGCAGCGCCGGGATCACCATGATGTGGAAGTGGCTCACCAGGTGCGCAGCGGACACCTGGGGCAGCAGGCCGATCGATCGCGACACGAACACAAGGACGTCATTGCAGGATGACGCATCCTACCGCGTCCGGCCGGATCCTTCCGGCGGTGAGCCGTTCAGGCGTCCGCGGACTCGTGCCCGGGAAGCGATGAACGCCGCAGGATGCTGAACCGGCCGTCGGACTCCAGAAGCGCGAACTTCATGTCCTTGAGGTCGCAGTCGGCCTCGCGCAAGGCCTGGTAGAGGTCGTCCTCGGAGACATGCTGCTCCTTGAGGCGATCCTTGAGGATCCGGCCGTCACGCCCGACGATCACCGCCTCGCCCTCGACCAGTCGTCGAAAGCCCACGCTGGCGATGCTGAGCCGGTTGGTGAGCGCATTGATCGCGAACAGCGTGCACACGATGATCATGCCGCCCAGCAGGGACCCGTCACCGCCCGACAAGGCATTGGAGACGCCCTCGCTCACCAGCACGACCATCAGGAGATCGAAGGGCGTGAACTGGCCGATGGTCCGCTTGCCGGAGAAGCGGACCATCGCCAGCACGAAGACATAGACGACGACGGCCCGGGCGACGAGTTCCCACCAGGGCACTTCGAGCTGGAACATGGCGACGACGTCAGGCGGTCGCCGTCATCTCCTCGAGCAGCTGGGCCTTGCGCGCCTCGAGCTCGTCGCGCATGGCGACGAGGTCGAGCTTGCGGCTCGAGCGGGCCTTCGGGAAGATCTCGTTCCTCTCTTCCTTGACGTGGTGGTCGACGTACTCGCCCAGCACCTTGACCTTCGCATCGATGATCTCTTCGGAATCCTCCATCGCCTCGATCTGCGCGATGAGGTCCTTCGCGGTCTGGTGCTCCACCTCGGCCTCGTCGAGCAGCTCCGTCTCGCGCATGGCCTCGCGCAGCGCCGGATAGAAGATCTCCTCCTCGATCTGGGCGTGGACGGTGAGCTGCAGGCAGATCTCCCTCGCGAGGTCCATCTTGCGCTCGCGCGCGTCGCGCGCCTTCGAGGAAGTGAGCTCCTCGTACTCCTTGAACATTTTCTTCACTGCGCGATGGTCCGAATCGAGCAGGTGGCAGGCGTCCTTGGGGGTGGAATTGGGCATCGTCCGATCTCCAGCAGGTTGGCGGGGCCGGCAGGGGATCTGCCACGGCCAGCAGCCGGCTTGCATTAGCCGTGCCCGGAAGCGCCGGCCCGCACCGAGGCGAGCCTCGCGTGGTAGTGCGGAATGCGCGCGAGGGCGTAGTCGGCCGCCGCCCTGCGCACCGCGTTCCGATCGCCCGCGAAGACCCGGGTCTCGGCGAACTCGTGCGTCCCGTCCTCGTCCCGCAAGGCCCAGGCGAAGCACTGCGTGCCCGGCGCGATATCGGGATCCGTGCTGTCGGCGACGCCGGTGTTGGCCACCGCGAGGCTCGCATCGCTGTGGCGAAGGGCACCGGCGGCCATGGCGAGCGCGACCGGCTCGCTCGTCAGGTTGTTGCGCTCGAGCACGTCGGCGGGCACCCCGAGGCACCGCCGCTTGGCGCCGAGGGCATACACCACGAAGGCGCACTCCAGCACCTGGCCGGCGCCGGGCGCCTCGGCCAGGCTCGCGGCGATGAGGCCGGCGGTGCAGGACTCGGCAGTCACCACCACGAGCTCGTGGCGACGCAGGAAGGCCGCGATCTCGCCCGCCACATCCGATTCGCCGGAAGTCTCGTCCTGTCGTTCCTCGGTCATGTCGGCCTCCGCGTCGGGTTCATGCGCTGCCAGTGCAAGGCGGGCGCCCGGGGCGAGTCGGTCTTCCCCTCCCCGCGAGGGCCGGGACTATCATCCCTCGTGGTGAACGTTCCCCGGAGGAGCCGACATGCTCGCCATGGTCCTCGATGCGCCCGGCAGGCCGCTGCGCCTCGCCGAGCTGCCGGATCCGGAACCCGGCCCCGGCCAGGTCCGGGTCGGCGTGTCCGCCTGCGGGGTATGCCGAACCGACCTCCATGTCGTGGACGGCGAACTCCCCCATCCCAGGCTGCCCGTGATTCCGGGGCACGAGATCGTCGGCCGCATCGACGCGGTGGGCCCGGGCGTTCCCGCCTCCCGGATCGGCGAGCGGGTCGGCATCCCGTGGCTGGGCCGCACCTGCGGCGCCTGCCCGTACTGCGCCGCCGGCAAGGAAAACCTCTGCGACGAGCCCGGATTCACCGGCTACACCCTGGACGGCGGCTACGCCACCGCGGCCATCGCCGATGCCCGCTTCGCGCTGCCCCTGGGCGACCAGGGCGACGATGTCGCACTTGCGCCGCTGCTCTGCGCCGGGCTGATCGGCTGGCGCTCGCTGGCGCTGGCCGGCGACGGCAGGCGGATCGGGCTCTACGGCTTCGGCGCGGCCGCCCATATCGTCGCCCAGGTCGCACTATGGCAGGGACGCGAGGTATTCGCGTTCGTACGACCGGGAGACGATGCATCGGCCGCCTTCGCGCGGTCGTTGGGCGCCGCCTGGGCCGGCGGCTCCGACGAGTCCCCGCCCGAGCCCCTCGATGCCGCCATCCTGTTCGCGCCGGTCGGGGCGCTCGTTCCCACGGCCCTCAAGGCCGTCCGCAAGGGCGGCCGCGTCGTCTGCGGCGGCATCCACATGAGCGACATCCCGGGTTTCCCGTACGCGTTGCTGTGGGAAGAGCGCCAGCTCCTGTCCGTCGCGAACCTGACCCGCCAGGACGGTATCGCCTTCCTGCGCGTGGCGCCGCAGGCCGGCGTGCAAACGAAGACGACGACGTACCCGCTCGAGCAGGCCAACCAGGCGCTCGACGACCTGCGCGCGGGACGGTTCGACGGCGCCGCGGTGCTGGTGCCGCCGCGCCCGTGAGCGGGCCGGCAAGGGCCACCGGGACGGCGCCACCAGGACGGCGGGAAACGAAGGCGACGACGGAATGAAGAATGCCCGGGGAGCGTGCCGAATCGAATCGGCCAGGCTACCCCGGGCATCCGGAATCTGGAGCGGGAAACGAGTCTCGAACTCGCGACCTCAACCTTGGCAAGGTTGCGCTCTACCAACTGAGCTATTCCCGCGGTCGCTCGCGCCGGCGGTGCCGTCCGCGAAGACCGCCATTATAGCGGCTATTTTTCGGCTCGCAAGTAGGGCCGAGCCCTGCGCAGGTAGTAGAACATCGACCAGATCGTCAGCACCGCCGCGACCAGGATAAGCACGGTTCCGAGTCCCCGGGTGGGCATGCCCAGGACCCGCGCATCGAGCAGCAGCAAGGGTATGGCGACCATCTGCGCGGCCGTCTTGAACTTCCCGATCTTGTGGACCGCCACGCTCGCATGTGCGCCGACCCGGGCCATCCATTCGCGCAATGCCGAGATCGCGATCTCGCGGCCGACGATGATGACGGCGACCAGGCCGTCCACGCGACCCAGCTGGACGAGCATGACCAGGGCGGCGCACACCAGGAGCTTGTCGGCGACCGGGTCGAGGAACGCGCCGAAGGCCGTCGTCTGCCCCCAGCGGCGCGCCAGGTAGCCGTCCACCCAGTCCGTCACGGCGGCGATGATGAACATCGCCGTGGCGACGAGGTTCTGCTGCCACGCGTCGATCGGCAGGTAGAAGATGGCGACCAGCAGCGGGATCGCCACCATGCGGCCCCAGGTCAGGATGATGGGGAAATTGATCGGCATCGCGCCAGTCGTTCCGGATGTGATCCCCTGCCGCGACACCGTGTCATCCGTGCAGGTTGCGGTAGATCTGCTCGGCCAGCTTGCGGCTGACCCCTTCGACCGAGGCAAGGTCCTCGACACTGGCCGACATGATGCCACGCAGCCCGCCGAACCGCGCCAGCAACCGCTGGCGCCGCTTGGTCCCGATGCCCTCGATTTCCTCGAGCCGCGACTTCCTGCGCGCCTTCGCACGGCGCGCGCGCATCCCCGTAATCGCGAAGCGGTGCGCCTCGTCCCGGATCTGGGCGACCAGCATCAGGGCCGCGGACTCCCTGCCGAGCGCAACCGGGGGGCGCCCGTCGGCGAACACGAGGGTCTCCAGGCCCACCTTCCGCCCTTCCCCCTTCGCCACCCCGACGATGATGTCCGACGGGATCCCGATCTCGGCGAAGACCTGCCTCGCGATCTCCACCTGGCCGCGGCCCCCGTCGATCAGGACCACGTCGGGTATGCGGACCGCGGCGCCACCCTGCCGGCGCGCATCGCCGGTCGCGCGACCCGGGGCCCGTGCTTCGCCGTCCGGGGCGCCCGCCGCCATCTCGAT
The DNA here is from genome assembly GCA_964509685.1 of uncultured Burkholderiaceae bacterium. GTDB lineage: Bacteria > Pseudomonadota > Gammaproteobacteria > Burkholderiales > Burkholderiaceae_E > JAMLIN01. Next base: position 6,116 of record CAZDYQ010000017.1, on the reverse strand, counting down.
GTCGGCCTCCTCGGCCTGCGCTTCGGACACGCCGGCGGCCGGGTCGTCCGCGGCGCGCGCGGCCGGCGTGGTTTCCGCCGCCGCGTCCAGCGTCAACCCGCCGTAGCGCCGGGCCAGCACCTGCCGCATGGCGGCATAGTCGTCGCCCGGCGTGATCCCGGCGATGTTGAACCGGCGGTACTGGCCGGGCTGCATCGCGTGCCGCTCGTACACCACGCACGACGCCTGGGTCGCCTCGCCCGCCGTATGCGAGATGTCGAAGCATTCGATGCGCAGTTCGGCCGGATCCCGCTCCTCGCCGATGCCGAGCACCTCGGCAAGCGCCCGGGTCCGCTCCTGCTGGGAGCCCTCCTCGGCGAGCAGGCGCGCCAGCGCGATCGCCGCGTTGCTTTCGGCCATCTCCAGCCAGCGCCGGCGGGCCGCCTGCGGCTGGCGAACCCAGGTCACGGCGCGGCCCGCTCGCTCCGAGAGCCATGCCATCACCGTCGGCGAGGGCCGCGGCTCCGCGCACACGATGACCGGCGGCACGAAGGCCTCCGCATAGTGCTGCACGATGAAGGCTTCGAGGAGCTCGGCGCGGGCATCCGCATGGTCGATGTCGCTCGCGTGCAGCGGGAAATGCGCCTTGTCGCCGAGGTGCCTGCCGCCGCGGACCATGGCGAGGTCCACGCAGACCCGCCCGCCGCTCGCCGCGAGCGCGATCACGTCGGCATCCACGTCGGTGCCCGACTCGATCGAGTGCTGCGAAAGCACGGTCGAGAGCGCGCCCATGCGGTCCCGCCAGACCGCGGCCTCCTCGTAGCGCATCGCCGCCGCCGCCTCCTGCATGCGACGCTCCAGCTCGTCGAGCACGTCCTGGTGTGCGCCGCCGAGGAAGCGGACCGCGTCGTCCACGTCCCGCTGGTACGACTCCCGGTCGATCAGCCCGACGCAGGGTGCGGTGCAGCGCCCGATCTGGTGCAGCAGGCAGGGCCGGGACCGGTTCGCGAAGACGGTGTCCTCGCAGGTACGCAGCCGGAACACCTTCTGGATGAGGCCGATTGCCTGGCGCACGGACCACGCACTCGGATACGGGCCGAAGTAGTGGCCCTGGCGATCGACGGCGCCCCGGTAGTAGGCAAGGCGCGGGAATTCGTGCGCCGTCAGCCTCACATAGGGATAGGACTTGTCGTCCCGGAAGAGGATGTTGTAGCGCGGGTGCCCGGTCTTGATGAGGTTGTTCTCGAGCAGCAGCGCCTCGGCCTCGGAGCGCGTGACCGTGGTCTCGATGCGGTGCACCCGGGCGACCATGTGGGCGATGCGCGGCGAGAGCACCGCGCCGTCGCGGAAATACGAGGAAACCCGCTTGCGCAGGTCCCGCGCCTTGCCGACATAGAGCAGCGTGCCCTCGGCGTCGAACATCTGGTAGACACCGGGCCGATGGGGCAGCCGCGCGACATAGCCCTGCAGGTCGAACTCGGGCGCGGCCGCTCCGCCGTCCGGCCGATGGGCGCCCGGATCATCGGGACGCGGCATCGATGGATCGCGTGGTCCCTTGCCCGTCATCGGCGTTCCCCCGTGCCGGCCGGCGGGCCTTTCGGCCTGAGGGCGGCGAACCGGCGCCTGAACTCGCGTCCAGCCCTCCACGAGAGCCCGTCGAGCAGCCGGTCGGCCTCCTCGCCGTCGTGGCAGGCGAGCACCATGTCGCAGCCCGCCGCCAGCGCCGCCCGCGCCCGCGAGACGATGTCGCCCATGCCGTGCGCGCCGGCCATGTTGAGGTCGTCCGAGAACACGAGCCCGTCGAAGCCCAGGCGGTCGCGCAGGATGTCGCGCAGCCACCGGCGCGAGAAACCGGCGGGCAGCGGGTCGACCTTCGGATAGGCGACATGGGCCGGCATGACGGCAAGCAGGACGTCGGCGAGCCAGCGGTAGGGCGCGGCATCCTCGGCCATCAGCGCGCGAAGCGAGCGCCGGTCCACCGGCAGTTCGTGGTGCGAATCGCCGGTCGCCCCTCCGTGTCCGGGAAAGTGCTTGCCGCAGTTCGCCATGCCGGCCAGCAGCATGCCGTGGGCCAGCCCGCGCGCGAGCATGGCAACCACGCGGGGATCGCGATGCAGCGCCCGGTCGCCGATCACCTCGCATCGGCCATGGTCGAGGTCGAGCACCGGCCCGAAGGCCAGGTCGATGCCGATCGAGCGCAGCTCGCCACCGATGGTCCGGCCGATGCGCGTCGCCTCGCGCATGGCCTCGAGCGGGTCGAGATCCCAGGCGCGACCGAGGCTTGCCATCGGCGGGATGCGGGTGAACCCACGGACGAGATGCTGGACCCGGCCACCCTCGTGGTCGACGCAGACCAGCAGGCCGGGACGTATCCGCCGGATCCCTGCGACGAGGCGCGCCACCTGGGCCCTGTCCTCGATGTTGCGACCGAACAGGACGACGCCGCCCACCAGCGGATGCGCGAGCCGGCGCCGGTCGGCCGCGACCAGGCGCGGGCCCGACAGGTCGATGACGACCGGCCCGCACGCCACGGCGTCAGCGCGATGTCCGGACATCGTGCCCCGGTGGCGCCCCGCCCGCCCTCGCCTCCAGCACGACGAACGCGAGCACCGCATCGGACTCGTCCGACAGCGAGACATGCGCCACCAGCCCGCGCTCCTCGAGCAGGGGTGCGAGCGCCTTGCGCGCCACCGCCACCGGCCTGCCGCGCCGGTCGTTGAGGATCTGCAGCGACAGGAGCGTCATCGGGCCGCGCAGGCCGATGCCGAGCGCCTTGGAGAAGGCCTCCTTGCCGGCGAATCGCTTCGCGAGGTAGCGCGCGGCATAGGCCTCGCCATGTCCCGCCTTGTCGCGACGGCGGCGGAACTCGGCAAGTTCCTCCGGCCCGAGGACCCGCCGGGCGAAGCGATCGCCCCATCGGCCGAGGAGCGTCTCGATCCGGTCGAGCCGGACCAGGTCCGTTCCGATCCCGACGATCATGGCCCCGCCGCGCTCGCGGCCGCCTCGCGCATCAGCCGCTTCATCTCGCGCACCGCCTCGCGCAGGCCGACGAAGATCGCGCGCGACACGATCGCGTGGCCGATGTGGAGTTCGCGCACGCCGGCGAGCGCCGCCACGGGCTGGACGTTGAAGTAGTTGAGCGCGTGTCCCGCGTTGAAGCGCATGCCGGCCGCGATGATGGCTTCTCCGGCGGCCCGGATGCGCTCCAGTTCCTCCCGGACCGCCCTCGCGTCGGCGTCGCGTCCGCGCGCATGGAAGGCATGCGCGTACGGACCCGTATGGACCTCGCAGACGCGCGCGCCGATGCGATGCGCCGCTTCCACCTGGGCGAAATCCGCATCGATGAACACGCTCGTGACGATGCCTGCGTCCGACAGGCGGGCGACCGCATCACGAAGCTTCGCCTCCTGGGAGACGATGTCGAGGCCGCCCTCGGTCGTCACCTCGTGGCGGCCCTCCGGGACCAGCATCGCCATCTCGGGCTTGAGCGCCACCGCGATGTCGAGCATCTCCGTCGTCGCGGCCATCTCCAGGTTCAGCTTGATCTGGGTAAGGTCGCGCAGCTTGCGCACGTCCTCGTCCTGGATGTGGCGCCGATCCTCCCGCAGGTGGACCGTGATGCCGTCGGCGCCGCCGAGATGGGCTTCGACCGCGGCCCACACCGGATCCGGCTCGTAGGTCCGCCGCGCCTGCCGCACGGTGGCGACATGGTCGATGTTCACGCCAAGTTCGATCATCGTGCTCCCTCGTGGCCGGCCCGCCGGGCAGCCGGCCGCGCCCTTGTCAGAGTCGTTGCAGATCCACGAGGATCTGCCGCGTGTTGAGCGGCGCGCCGTCGAGGTGCGACGCCAGCACCGCCCTCGTCAGGTATTTTGCCTGCTGCCGGCTGTCGGGGCTTTCGAACTGGCCGGAGTCCAGGGCGATCAGCGTCCGGCCCGACACCGCCGGGCCGCCCTCGCCGTCCATGGCGAGGCGAAACCCGGTGCCGGGCACCCATGCGTACTCGTTCGCCGGCTCGATGGGCCGGCCGTCCGCGTCGCGCGTCAGGTCGGGGGCGTAGCCCGTCTCGCGCAACAGGAGCCATTCGAAGCGCCGCAGGGTCTCGTCGATCGAGGCGCCGGACGAGAGCGCCGCGAGCGCGGCCTCGTAGCCGTCGAAGAGCGCCGGATGGGGATCCTCGCGCGGAAGGAGCCGAATGAGCAGCTCGTTCATGTAGAAGGCGCTGAGGAGCGCCTGCCCGGCGGGCGAGGTGAGCCCGCCCCGCCATTCCGCGCTCGTCAGCGTGCGCAACTCGTTGCGCCCGCTCCACCCGACCAGCAGCGGCTGGAACTGGAGCAGGACGGCCCGCAGGGCCGAGCGCGGCCGCTTCGCGCCCTTGGCGATGGCCGCGATGCGACCGTGGCCCCGCGTGAACAGGTCCACGACCAGGCTCGTTTCCCGGTAAGGGACCATGTGCAGGAGGAACGCCGGTTCCTCCCCGACGCGATTCCCGACGCTTCCCGCTCCCGCCACCGTCGTCACTCGTAGCCGTACGCCCGCAGGCTCTGCTCGTTGTCGGCCCAGCCCGAGCGCACCTTCACGAAGACCTCGAGGTACACCCTGGTCCCGACGAGACGCTCCAGGTCGAGCCGCGCCTCGCTCGCGATCCGCTTGATCCGTTCGCCGCCCTTGCCCAGCACGATCGCCTTCTGGCTCTCGCGCTCGACGAGCACCACGGCGCTCACCCGCCGCAGGTTCGGCAGGATCTCGTACTGCTCGACGAGCACCGTGCTCTCGTAGGGCAGCTCGTCGCCGAGAAGCCGGAAGAGCTTCTCGCGGACGAGCTCGCCCGCCAGGAAGCGCTCGCTGCGATCGGTGAGCTCGTCCTCGCCGTAGGCGGGGGGCGCGACCGGCAGGCGGTCCGCGCACAGCCGCACGAGCAGGTCCACCTGGTAGCCCGTGCGCGCGCTGATCGGCACGTACTCGTCGAACTCGCGCACCTCGCGGGCAAGCTCCACGACGCGCAGGAGGCGGGCCCGGTCCTTGACCGCGTCGGTCTTGTTGATCGCGAGCAGCACCGGCCGGTTCTCCGGCAGCAGCCGCGTGAGCTGCGCGTCCGCCTGCGTCCAGCCGTGGCCGTCGCAGACCTGGACGATCACGTCCGCATCGGTCGCCACCTGGCGCGCCGTGCGGTTGAGGACGCGGTTCAGCGCCCCGCCCTTGCGCGTCTGGTAGCCGGGACTGTCGAGCAGCAGCAGCTGGGCGTCCGGCAGCGTGTGCACGCCCATGATGCGGTGCCGGGTGGTCTGCGGTCGATCGGCCGTGATGGCCAGCTTCTGGCCGACGATCCGGTTCAGCAGCGTCGATTTCCCGACATTGGGCCGGCCGACGATGGCCACATGGCCGCAGCGGTGCCCGGGACGTCCCGTTGCGGGCACTGCGCCGTCGGTGATGGGCAGGCGGGTGGCGTCAGGCACGTCGGGCCGCATCAGGCGCCTGCCCGGCTGGCCTCTCGGCGCTGCGCGCCCGCCGGGCGCCGGAGCGGGTGGCATCGGATCGGGCCTGGGCAGCCTCGAGCGCCAGCTTGGCCGCCGCCTGCTCGGCGGCGCGGCGGCTCCCGCCGCTGCCGAGTACCTGGATGTCCAGCTTGGGGATCGCGCATTCCACCTCGAACATCTGCTTGTGCGCCGCGCCGTGCGTGGCGACGACCGAATACACCGGCAGGGGCAGCTTGCATGCCTGCAGGTGCTCCTGGAGCAGGGTCTTGGCGTCCTTGCCGAGCGTGCGTGGGTCCACGGTCCGCAGGATGGGGCGGTAGAGCGCGCCGATGACACGCTCGGCGGCATCGAAGCCCCCGTCCAGATATACCGCCCCGAACACCGCCTCGAGCGTGTCGGCGAGGATCGAGGGCCTGCGCGCGCCCCCGCTCTTGCGTTCGCCCTCGCCGAGCAGCAGCTCGGCGCTCAGGCCCAGGCGCTGGGCGATCTCGTAGAGCGACTGCTGGCGCACGAGGTTCGCCCGCACGCGGGACAGGTCGCCCTCGTCCAGGGTCTCGTAGGTGCGGAACAGCAGGGCCGCGACCACGCAGTTGAGGACGGAGTCTCCGAGGAACTCGAGCCGCTCGTTGTGCGGCTGCCCGTAGCTGCGGTGCGTGAGCG
>CAZDYQ010000016.1:0-44625 GCA_964509685.1 uncultured Burkholderiaceae bacterium | reverse complement strand
GCGGCGTGTTCATGCTGGGCGCGACCCAGATCGAGGCGGGCGAGCGCCGGCGCGTGACGGCGCGCTCGCTGATGGAGCTGCTGTCGGCGGCCTACGCGCTGCATCCCGCCCTGGGTGAGGCGGAGGTGATCGAAACCGGCGCCGATGCGCGTCCGGCCTTTCCCGACAACCTGCCGCGCATCCGCCGACGGGGGCGGACGCTTTACGTCAACGGCCTCTTCCGCCACGGATTCCTGCTGGCGCCCGTGCTGGCGCGCATGGTGGCGGACTGGCTGGCCACGAACGAACGACCGGAGCTGATGGATGAAGATTGAGGTCAACGGCGAGCCGCGGGAATTCGGCGGCTCGACCCTCGAGGAACTGCTGCGCGAGCTTGCGCTCGCCGAGGCCCGCGTGGCGACCGCCGTGAATGGCGAGTTCGTGCCGGCGGCGGCCCGCGCGCAGCGCCGGCTGGCCGAGGGCGACCGGGTCGAGGTCCTCGCACCGATGCAGGGAGGCTGATATGGCCGATTTCTATGGCGTGACGCTCGAATCGCCGCTCATGCTGGGCACGGCGGGCTATCCGTCGCCCCGGATCCTCGAGCAGGCGATCAGGGCCGCGGGCGCTTCCGTCGTGACCGTGTCGCTGCGCCGCGAGTCCGGCGCGGGGCAGGACTTCTGGTCGCTGGTGCGCGGGCTCGGTGTGCGCGTGCTTCCCAACACCGCGGGCTGCCACACGGTGAAGGAGGCCGTGACGACCGCCCGGATGGCACGCGAGGTCTTCGAGACGAACTGGATCAAGCTCGAGGTCATCGGCCATGCCGAGACGCTGCAGCCCGATCCCTTCGGGCTCGTCGAGGCGGCGGGCATCCTGTGCCGCGACGGCTTCGACGTCTTTCCGTACACCACCGAGGACCTGGTGCTCTGCGAGCGCCTGGTCGATGCCGGCTGCCGGGTGCTCATGCCCTGGGCCTCGCCGATCGGCACGGGCCTCGGGATCAACAACCGCTACGGCCTGCGCAGCCTGCGGGCGCGCTTCCCCGACGTGGCGCTGGTGGTCGATGCCGGCCTGGGCGTGCCGAGCCATGCCGCGGAGGCGATGGAGCTCGGCTACGACGCGGTCCTCGTCAACACCGCCGTCGCGAAGGCGGGCGATCCCGTGAAGATGGCCGAGGCCTTCGCGCTGGCGGCGCGGGCGGGCCGCCTGGCCTGCCAGGCCGACCCCATGGAGCCGCGCGACATGGCCGTACCCTCCACGCCGGTGATCGGCAAGGCGTTCCTGTCATGACACTGCCCCGCTTCTATCCCATCTTCGACAGCACCGGCTGGCTCGAGCGCATGCTGCCGCTCGGGGTCGAGTTCGTACAGCTCCGGATCAAGGACCGGCCCGAGGCCGAGGTGCGCAGCCAGGTCCGCGAGGCCCTCGCGCTCGCGCGGCGCCATGGCGCGACGATCGTCGTCAACGACTACTGGCGGATCGCGATCGACGAGGGCGCGCAGTGGATCCACCTCGGGCAGGAGGATCTCGCTGAGGCCGATCTCGCCGCCATCCGGCGGGCCGGACTGCGCGTGGGAATCAGCACGCACGACCACGAGGAACTCGAACGGGCGCTGGCCGCGGACGCGGACTACGTGGCGCTCGGCCCGGTGTACCCGACCATCCTCAAGAAGATGAAGTGGCACGAGCAGGGCCTCGAGCGCGTGACCGAATGGAAGCGACGGGTCGGGGACCGGCCGCTGTGCGCGATCGGCGGGATGACGCCCGAGCGCGCGCTCGATGCGCTCGCCGCCGGTGCGGACCTCGTGTCGGTCGTCACCGACATCACGCTCAACCCGGACCCGGAGGCACGCGTCAGGGAATGGCTGGAGCGGGTGTGACCGATCGTCATGCGCGCCAGGTGATCCTGCCCCAGGTGGGCAGCGTCGGCCAGGCGCGACTGGTCGCCGCGCGGGTGCTCGTGGTCGGTGCCGGGGGGCTCGGGGTGCCGGTGCTCCAGTACCTCGTGGGGGCCGGGGTGGGGCGCATCACCCTCGTCGATCCCGACACGGTGGACGTGCACAACCTGCATCGGCAGCCGCTCTATCGCACCAGCGACATCGGCAGGCCGAAGGTCGAGGCGGCGCGCGAGGCGCTGGCGGCGCTCGATCCCGCCGTCCAGGTGGTGGCGCTGCGCGAGTGGTTCGACCCGGCCAATGCGCCCGCGCTCGTCGCCGACTGCGACATCGCGCTCGACTGTGCCGACAACTTCGCCGTGTCGTACACGCTCTCCGATGCCTGCCTCGCGGCCGGCAAGCCGCTCGTGTCGGCCTCGGCGCTCGCCCTGCAGGGCTACGTCGGCGGCTTCTGTGGCGGCGCACCCTCGCTGCGCGCCGTGCTGCCGGAACTCCCCGAGCGGGCGCCGAGCTGCGATACCGCCGGCGTGCTCGGCCCGGTGGTCGGCACGCTCGGCGCGATCCAGGCGCAGATGGCGCTGTCGGTGCTGCTCGGGCTCGAACCTTCGCCGCTCGGGCGCCTCGTGACGCTCGATGTTGCCGACTGGCGGATCGGGGGGTTTCGCTTCGACTCGGCGCCCGAGCCGGAAAGGCCCGAACCGCGCTTCGTGGCGCCCTCGCAGATCACGCCCGACGACATCGCGATCGACCTGCGCGGCGTCGAGGAGGCGCCGCGGCCCGCCACTGCGCATGCGCTGCGCATCGCGCCGGACGACCTGCGCGACTGGCCGCTGCCGCCGCCGGACCGGCGCGTGGTCATGTGCTGCCGCACCGGGCTGCGTTCCTGGCATGCCGCCCGCGCGTTGCGCGAGCGCTGGCCCGGCGAGATCGTCGTGGCCGCCTTCGGCGACCGGCAGGCCTGACGCGCCGGCCGCCCCGGGCGCCGGTGTTCAGCCGGCAGCGCCCCGGGCCGGTGGGGTCGGCGGCCGCACCGCGGACGCATCGTCCCCGACCGGCGACGGGCTTGCCTGCGGGGCGGGCGGCCCGCCCGGCGCCGGCCCCGGCGCCTTCGTGAACTTCACCGTCTCGGGCGAGGTGGTGCCCCCCGTCACCACGAAGCTCATCGCCTCCTCGACGCTCCAGTCCATGAAGATGACGTCGTCGATCGGCACGATCTCGATGTAGCCCGACGTGGGGTTGGGCGCCGTCGGCACATAGACGACCGCGAGCTCCCGGCCCGTCTCGGAGTCCCGTATCGTGCGCATCACCATGCCGATCGTCCTCATCCTGTCGTTCGGGAAGGGGATCAGCGCGACGCGCTGGCCGGTGGCGGGAGGTGTGCGCAGGCTCTGCAGCAGGCGCTTGGTGCCCCCGTAGATCGTCTGCACCAGGGGCAGGCGCTCCAGCAGCGACTCGAACCAGGCGATGAGCTTGCGCCCGATGACGATGGTGGCGAACACGCCCACCGCGTAGAGCGATGCGAGGACGATGATCAGCGCGACGGCCTGCTCGAAGGCCGACTCGAGCATCCAGGACGCCAGCGTGGGGGAGAAGTTGCCGACCGCCCGTGCCGCGGCGTAGAGCAGCGGCCGGCCTGCGCGCGCGAGCACGCCGATCACGAAGTCGAACACGAGCCACGTCACCCAGAGGGGGGCGACGGTAAAGAATCCGACGAGGATGAAACGGCCGATGTGGCCCAGGCCGCGGGATCGGGTCTTGTCCTTGTTCATCTGTCGATCCCGAGTGTCGCGAACATCGTCATGGCCTGGGTCGTGCTTCCGGCCGCTCGTCTGGCCATGCCGGCCGCCGGTCGGCATCGCGCCTATTGTCGACGCAATCGGCCCGTGCGCCAATCGCAGCGCGGTGCGCCGGCGCGTGCTGCGACGACGCACCTTGGGGTACGCTTCGGCTGAACCTGGAATTTCCCCATTGGAGAAAGGATGCCCCTAGATCTGGATGCCGTCGGCCAGCAGGCCGGCCCCGTGGAAGTCGGCTGGGATTCGCGCGACGTGATGCTCTATGCCCTCGGCGTCGGCGCCGGCCAGTCCGACCCCCTCAAGGAGCTCGACCTGACCACGGAGAACACGGCCGGCGTGCAGCTGCGGGCATTGCCCACCTTCGCGCTGATCCTCACGCAGCTCGCGAAGGTGCGCCCCGACTTCGGCGACATCGACCATACCAAGCTGGTGCATGCCGAACAGAGCCTGGAGCTCGATGCGCCGATGCCGGTCGAGGGCCGGGCGCGCATCGCCGGGCGGATCGAGTCCATCGCGGACAAGGGATCCGGCGCGCTCGTGACGACCGCCTTCGAGGCGACCGATGCCGCCAGCGGCAAGCGGATGTTCACCGCGAGGGCCTCCGCCTTCATCCGCGGCGAGGGGGGATTCGATCCCAATCGCAAGTCGGGCGGCCAGCGTCCAGCCGTGCCCGACCGGGCGCCCGACATCGAGGTGCGCGTGCCGACGCGGCCCGACCAGGCGCTGCTCTACCGGCTGTGCGCCGACCGCAACCCGCTGCACAGCGACCCGGCCTTCGCGGCGAAGGGCGGCTTCACGCGCCCCATCCTGCACGGCCTGTGCACCTACGGCATCAGCACCCGCGTGCTGCTCGGGGAACTCGGTGCGAAGCACCTCGAGTCCATTTCTGCGCGCTTCACGAAGCCGGTCCTGCCCGGCGAGGTGCTGGTGGTGCAGGGCTGGCGGGGCAACGACTCCGTCGCCTTCCGCACGCTCGACTCGAGCGGCGCGGCCGTGATCGACGGCGGCATGCTCGTGCCCGCCTGAGGCCGGGTCCAGCGCTTGCAAGGGCTGGGCTCCCCCCGGCCCTGGGCATGCATCCTTGCAGAGAGAAGCACGACGCGGCACCAGCGGACCAGAGGCGCGTGGGCCGGTCGTCGCCTTGCTGGCGGTCGCCTGCGGCGTGCTGGTCGCCAACAACTACCTCAGCCAGACACTCATCGCGGAAATCGGCGCCGACGTCGGCCTGTCCAGCGAGCTCGCCGGCGCGACCGTCACCCTCACCCAGTTCGGGAGCGGCCTGGGCTTCGCCCTGGTCGTGCCGCTCGCCGACCGCTTCGAGAACCGCCGGCTGATCCTGCTGTCCTTCGTGGGCGTCATCCTCGCGCTGGTCGCGGTCGCGACCGCCACCACGGCGAGCGTCTTCCTCCTCGGCTGCATGATGCTCGGCGTCTGCGCGACCACCTCGCAGATCATGGTCCCCATGGCGTCCTTCTTCGCCCGGCCCGAGAAGCAGGGCCGGGTGATCGGGCTCGTCACCGCGGGGCTGCTGGGCGGCATCATGCTCGCGCGGCCGTTCGCGAGCTTCGTCACCCATCTCGCCGGCGACTGGCGCGCCGTGTTCTGGGTGGCGCTGGCGCTCACCGTCGCGCTCGGGCTGCTCCTGCTGCGCTACCTGCCGCCTCGCGATCCCCCGCGCCAGCCCGCGGCGGGCGAACTCTTCGCCTCCCTGTGGACACTGTGGCGGCAGCATTCCCTGGTCCGGCGCCGGGCGCTCTGGCAGGCGCTGCTCTTCCTCGCCTTCAACATGTTCTGGACGGCCGCGCCGCTGGAGCTCGCCGCCCGCTACGAGCTCGGCCAGGACGGCATCGCGCTCTTCGCGCTCGCCGGCGCGGGGGGCGCGCTCGCCGCCCCGCTCGCGGGACGCTTCGCCGACCGGGGGCATGGCCGCCTCGCCACCGCGCTCGCGATCGTCGGCACCTGCACCTTGCTCACCCTGACCGGCTGGGTGGTGCCCGCGGGCGCGCTCGTGGGCTTCTGGCTCTGCGCCCTGGGCATCGACGCGATGGTCCAGACCAACCAGGTCGTGGGCCAGCGCGCGCTCTACCAGCTGTCGGAGTCGGCGCGAAGCCGCATCAATGCGCTCTACATGACGGTCGTCTTCGTCATCGGCGCCTTCGGGCCGATCCTCGGGACGGTACTCCATGCACGCTTCGGCTGGCACGGGCCTGCCTACGGCGGAGCGGCCTTCGCGGGCGCCGCCGTGCTTCTCTGGCTTGCGGCACAATGCACCGCAACAAGAGACGCGCCAGTGACACGATGACCCAGCGCCATCCCTTCGACGAAGCCAGCCGGCTCGAGCGTCGCGACGACGGCGCGCTCGTGGGCCGCACGTCGCCCGCCTACTGGAACTTCGCCGGCCCCTTCGGCGGCATCACCGCCGCGATCATGCTGCGCGCCGTGCTCGAGGACCCCGCGCGCCAGGGCACGCCGGTGGCGATGACGATCAACTTCGCGGGACTCGTCGCGGAAGGGGAGTTCGAGGTGGTCCCCAGGCTGGTGCGCGGCGGACGCATCACCCAGCACTGGGCCGTCGAGCTGCGCCAGGCCGACCGCGTGCCGACCACGGCCTCCTTCGTGCTCGCGCGTCGCACCGAGACCTGGGAGCACCAGCCGGCAGCCATGCCGGACGTGCCGCCTGCCGATGCGGTCGAGCCGCTCGACACGACCCGGTGGATGCCCTGGCTGTCCAGCTACCAGTTTCGCTTCGTCGCGGGCGCGCCGGTCCTCTCGCGCCGGATCCACGATCCGCTGCACCCCCAGCGCTCGGTGGTCTGGCTCAACGACCGGGTGCCGCGCAAGCTCGACTGGCTCTCGCTCGCCGCACTCTCCGACGCCTTCTTCCCGCGCGTGCTGCATGCGCGGGGCATCGGCGCAAAGATGGGCACCGTCACGCTCACCACCTACTTCCACTGCGACCAGGACGAGCTCGACGCCCAGGGCGAGGCGCCCGTGCTCGGCGTGGCCGATGGTGAGCGCTACTCGCGCAACTTCCAGGACCAGCGCATCCAGCTGTGGGGTCGCGATGGCCGCCTGCTCGCAGTCGGCGGCCAGGTTCTCTGGTACGAGAGCTGAGGCGCGGGCGGCGCAAGGATGCCGCCGCGGTCCCGGGGACTCAGGCGTTCGCGCGGCCGGCGGGCAGCCGCGTTCCGCAGGGGGCGCCGGGCGGCAGCGGTGCCTCGACCCGGGCGGCGCCTGGCTGCGGCGCGAGCGGACGGATCGGCCAGACCGGGTCCTCGATCCGGATCGGCGCATCGGGGCTGCTCACCTCCGCGCGGGCGAGCTCGAGCGAGGCCAGCGTGCCCACGTCGCGCCAGTAGGGCTGGGCGCTCGCGACGCCGGGAATCCGGTTGGTGGTGAAGTCGTAGGCGACGACGCGTTCGCGTCCGAGCGCAGCCGGCAGGATGTCGCGGCCGAAGTCCACATGACCGCGCGCCCGGGCGATGCGCAGCGATTCGCGCAACGCGCGGAAATCGAAGACGTAGTTGCCCATGGATGCATAGGCGTACTCGGGCCGGCCGGGCATCGCGCACGGATGCGCCGGCTTCTCGTCGAAGCCCACCACCACATCGTCCGGGCCGGTGCGCAGCACCCCGAACGCGGACGCCTCGGCGAGCGGCACCGGCATGGCCGCGACGGTGATTCCCGCACCGGAACGACGATGGGCCTCGAGCATCTGCGCCACGTCCATCCGGTACACGTGGTCGGCGGCGAAGATCGCCACCCAGCGCGGCCGTGGCGCGAGCCAGTGCGCGCTCGACTTGGCGACCGCATCGGCGGTGCCGCGGAAGCGGTCGGCGGGACTCGCGGACCGCGGCATCACCACCTGCAGGCTGCGGCCGGTCGATGCGAACACGGGCCCCCAGTGCCGGACGAGATGCTCGACCAGGCTTTCCGGCTTGTACTGGGCGAGCACCAGGATCTGCCGGATGCCGGAATTCGCGAGATTGGCGATCGCGAAATCGACGATGCGCGTCGATCCCACGAAGGGAACCGCCGGCTTGCACTGCTGGTCCGTGAGCGGTCGCAGCCGGCTGCCTTCGCCGCCGGCCAGGACGATGGCCACGGTATCGAGATGGGCGGTCCGGTGTCGCAGGGTCGTGATCGAACCCCTGGCTTCGGTCGGGGAAACGCTCATGGGCGGCTGCTCCGGTTTCCCCGTCGGCGCGGGGCTCTTGTCGGGCTTCCCCCTATGCAACGAACGGGCCCGAGCCCCCGAGCAGGACGGCGCAGGGCAGGCCGCCCAGCAGGCCGGCGACGGGCGCCAGCCCCTCGTCGATCCGAAGCTCGCGGCCGTCGAGCAGGTCGCGCCAGGAACCCATCGGCAGCGCCGCGCCCGCGACATCGAGCGACGTGTCGTCCCACAGCGCGGCCTCGTTCGCCGTTCGACCCGGCTCCAGCCCGAGGCCGAGCGGCAGCCGGGTCGCGAGCACGAGCATGACGCGCTCGCCGCCCGCATCGGCGAGCCTGCGGGCGAAGGCGACCAGGTGGCGGGCGCGCGAGCCGCGCACCACCACGGGCAGGTAGTCGCCGCGGGCGAAGAGCATCGGCTCGCGGCGACGGGCCGACAGCAGGCGATGCAGGCACCAGAGCTTCAGGCGGTCGAAATCGCCCGCCCGCCACCAGCCGGCCAGGGCCGCCTCCACCCCGGCGGGCTCGATGCCGGCAATCTCGTCCAGCAGCATTCGCCGCCGGGAAAAATCGACCGGCCGCCGGTTGTCCGGATCGACCAGGGAGTCGTCGATCAGCTCCGCACCACGGTAGATGTCGGGCATTCCGGGCACGCACGCCTTGAGCACCGACATCGAGAGCGAGCCGATGCCGCCATGCCATCGCAGCCGGGCGGCGAGTCGGCTCGGCTCGCCACCGGCGGCATCGAGGAGGCGATGGACCGTCGCGGCGATCGCGGCCTCGTAGCGCGCGTCCGGCGCCGTCCAGCTGGTCTCGCGCTTGGCCTCCCGGCAGGCCTTGGTCATGTAGGCGACGAGGCGATCGGCAAAGGCGTCGCGCCGCTCGCCCGAGGGCGGCGATGCCGCTTCGGCCCCGACCGGGACGGGCCATGCGCCCAGCGCCGTCTGCATGAGCAGGTAGAGGTCCCCGGGGTTGACGGGTGGCAACGGACCCTCGTCGTCGCGCGGGAGGTCCGCGGCCAGCCCCATCGCGTCGCGCCAGGCCGTGGCCACCGCCGACCACTCCGAGGGCATCTCGCTGAGGGCGTCGATGCGCATGGTGACGTCCTCGCTGCGCTTGTTGTCGTGCGTGGACGTCGCCAGCATGGCGTCGGGCCATTCGGCGAGCCGCCGCTCGCACGCCTGGTGGAAGCGGTCCACGGACAGGCCGACCAGGTCGGGGTCGCCGCCGACACCGTTCACCGAAGCGATACGGGCGAAGCGGTAGATCGCGGTGTCCTCGACGCCCTTGGCCGCGATCGGCGCGGTGAGCTGCTGGAAGCGCGCGATGAACTCCCAGCCGGCCGGCTGCCCCGGCATGCCGAGCAGCGTGTCGGTCAGTGCCGCAAGCGAAGCGAGCGCCCGCTCGCGATGACCGCCGCCGTGCGTCTCGAGCTGCTGGCGGGCTACGCGGCTGGCATGCTCGATGGCGGTGCGGTCGGCGTCCGACGGCGGCTCGCCCGGCACGCGGTAGGTGCGGTACACGGGAAACGCCGCCACCAGCTCCACGAGGGCGGGCCAGATGCCGGGCTCCTCGCCCGCGCCGGCCGCCAGCGCGAGCGCGACGAGCCGGCGCAGCTCGCTGCCGAAGGCATCGAGCAGGATCTCGCGCCTGGCCTCGAGGGCCACCTCGGCGAAGGTGGTCGCGGTCTCCCCGGTGAAGGCACGCCAGGCCGCATCGAGCGCGGGGACCTGGTCGCCGTCCACCATCAGGCCAGCCACGTGATTGGCGAAGTCGTAGCCGGTGGTTCCCGCGATCGGCCAGTCGGCGGGCAGCGGCTCGCCGGGCGCCAGGATCTTCTCGGCGGCGATGTAGAAGGGCGACGCATCCGGCCGGCGCGAGGCGATCGCGTCCTGCAGGCGACGGAAGTAACCCGCGGGGTCGCGAAGCCCGTCCGGATGGTCGATGCGCAGCGCATCGACGAGGCCGCGCTCGACGAGCGAGAGGATGCATCCGTGCGTGGCCTCGAAGACCGCTGGGTCCTCGGCCCGGACGCCCGCCAGGGTGGAGACCTCGAAGAATCGCCGGTAGTTGATCGAACGGGCGGCCTCCGTCCAGTGCAGCAGGCGGTAGTGCTGGGCCTCGAGCAGCGCGGCGAGCGCGTCGGCGTCGCGCAGCGGACCTTCGGCCGCCGAGCCGCCCCCCCGACGTTCCAGCGCCTCGATCCCGGCGGCCGCCACCGGCAGGTCGTGCTCGTGGTATCGAAGTCGCCATCCTCCCTCGGCGCCACGGCGCAGCTCCAGGTGGCCCGCCTCGCGCGCCTCGTCGATGGAGCCGCCCAGGAGGGGAAGCCGAAGCCGGCCGTCGGGATCGGCGTCCCAGTCGATGTCGAAGACATGCGCATGCGGCGAGTCGCGACCGCGCAGCAGCACGTCGTCCCACCAGCGGTTTGCCGGCCCGGCGATGCCCATGTGGTTGGGCACGATGTCCACCATCACCCCCATGCCGGCGGCATGCGCAGCCTCGGCCAGGCGGGCGAAGCCCTCCTCGCCGCCGAGCGCCGGATCGACTCGCTGCGGGTCCACGACGTCGTAGCCGTGCATGCTGCCGGGCTGGGCGGCGAGGATGGGCGAGCAGTACACATGGCTCACGCCGAGGGTCGCGAGGTAGGGCAGCAGGCCGAGCGCCGCCTCGAAGTCGAATGCGTGATTGAGCTGGAGCCGGTAGGTGGCGAGCAGCGGCGTGGGGCCGTTCGCGCCCGGCAGCGGACGATCAGGCGTGGGCATGGAGCGAGAGGGCGAATCCGCCCAGCGTCGTGGCGTCGGCACCCGTCGCGACCTCGCCGAGCGTCCAGGCCGCAGGGGTGCGGTCGAAGGGCGTCGGCAGCGTGGCGGGTTGCGGACCGAAGTTCGCCAGCATCGCCAGCGATCGTCCCCGCCCGAAGTCCCAGCGGACGGACATCGCGGCCTCGCCTGCGCGGCGCCATTCGGCGCAGGCCCGCGCGCCGTCGGCCAGCAGCGGGACGACGATGCGACGGCGCGCGGCGATCGTCTCCCTGCAGAAGGCGCGCATCGCGCGCTGGCGCGAGTCCAAGGCCGACAGCGCTTCGATCCGCGAGGCGGCGAAGCTCTCGTCGCCCTGCGGATCGGGCATGTCGTTCATGTCCAGGCCCGCGGCCGCGATGAATGCCGCGAACTCGCGGCGGCGGCCGGCGCGGACCTGCTCGCCCAGTTCACCGCCATGATCGCAGAAGTAGAGGAACGGGGCGTCGCTGTCGAACTCCTCGCCCATGAACAGCATGGGGACGCCCGGCGAGAACAGGAGCGTGGCCAGCGCGAGCCGCAGGACCTGGTCGGCGCGAGCCGGGTCCCGCCGCCGCAGCAGCGCGCCGAGGCGCTCGCCGAACACGCGGTTGCCGACCTGGTCGTGGTTCTGCGCGAAGTTGACGAACGCCGTGGTCGGCAAGTGCGCGCTGGATTCGCCGCGGGGGCGCCCGTCGCGCAGCGACGACGGCTCGCCCTGGTACACGAAGCCTTCGGCGAGCGCCCGCGCGAGCCGCGTGGCCGGATCGTCGGCGAAGTCCGCGTAGTAGCCGTCGCGCTCGCCGGTCAGCAGCACATGCAGCGCGTTGTGGAAGTCGTCGTTCCACTGGGCGGTCGCGCCCGGCGCCCCGGCCGCGTCCGGTTCGAGCAGGCGCGCCGTGTTGTCCTCGTTCTCCAGGATCAGGAAGACGGTGCGGCCGGGCCCCGCGGCCTGGGCGATGCGTCGCGCAATCTCCCGCACGAGGTGGGGCTCGGACTCGTCCAGGATCGCGTGGACCGCATCGAGCCGCAGTCCGTCGAATCCGTAGTCGCGAACCCAGTGCACCGCATTGTCGATGAAGAACTCCCGGACGGGACGCGCCGAGGCCGGGTCGAACGCGATGGCCTGTCCCCAGGGCGTGCAGCGGCTCGCATCGAAGAAGCCCGGGGCGTACGCATGCAGGAAGTTGCCGTCCGGGCCGAAGTGGTTGTAGACCACGTCGAGCAGCATCGCGATCCCGCGCTCGTGGGCGGCATCGACGAGCGCCACCAGGTCGGCCGGCGTGCCGTAGGCGGCATCGGGCGCAAAGGGCAGCACGCCGTCGTAGCCCCAGTTGCGCCGGCCCGGGAACTCGCCGATGGGCATCAGCTCGATCGCGGTGATGCCGAGCCCCGCGAGCTCGTCGAGCCGATCGATCGCCGCCCGGAAGGTCCCGGCCTCGGTGAAGGCGCCCACATGCAGCTCGTAGATCACCTGCTCGTGCCAGGGCCGTATGTGCCAGGGCGCGCGCGGCGCGGGTGGCAGCACCCACTGGCTCGCGCCGTGGACATCGGCCGGCTGGAAGCGCGAAGCCGGGTCGGGCACCGTGAGCCCGTCCGGCAGCTCGAAGCGATAGAAGGCCCCTTCGGCGAGGGGCTCGTCCGCCTCGTGCCAGCCGCCGGGCCGCCGTTCCATCGGGCGACGATCGACGATCCGCTCGCCGGCGGCATCGGCATGGATGACGAGGGTCACGCGACTCGCGGCGGGCGCCCACAGCCTCGGTCGTCGCGTCGGGGCCGCCGCGCCGGCGTCCGACCCGGCGCGGACGGCTGCCTCAGGCGTCGGCATGGACCAGCTTTTCCTTCAGCTCCCCGAGCACCCGGCCGGTATCGCCGTTGGCCTCGAGCGCGAAGAGGAGCGTCGAGCGCCCGGTGACGAGATAGGTCTCGCCGGCCTGCAGCACCGGCAGCGTGTCCGGCGTCGGGTTGTTCGTGTCGAGCAGGCAGCACCAGTGGCTGCCTCCCGGCGCTTCCGGCAGGTTGAACTCGACCGCGTCGTGGTAGGCGTTGAGCACCCAGAGCAGCGTCGCGTCGGCGCCGGGACGCGGGACGTTCGATTCCTGCGCCCGGCCGTCGATGACCAGCCCGAAGCAATGCATGTGGTCGTCGTTCCATTGTTCCGGCGTGAGGTCCACGCCCGCCGGCGAGACCCATCGCAGCTCGCTCAGGTCGCGCTCGGCGTCGTAGGCGGTGCCGAGGAAGCGGCCCCGATGGAGAAGCGGCAGCGAACGGCGGATCTCGAGCAGTCGCCGGGTGAACGCGAGCAGCGACGATCCGGGCTCCGCCCCGGGCAGTGCCCAGTCCACCCAGCTGATCTCGTTGTCCTGGCAGTAGGCGTTGTTGTTGCCGCCCTGGGTACGGCCGAACTCGTCGCCCGCGGTGAGCATCGGCGTGCCCTGGGCAAAGAGCAGGGTGGCGAGCATGTTGCGCTTCTGGCGCTCGCGCAGCTCCACGATGGCCGGGTCGTCGGTCGGTCCCTCGTGGCCATGGTTCCACGACAGGTTGTGCGAATGGCCGTCCCGGTTGTCCTCGCCGTTGGCCTCGTTGTGCTTGTCGTTGTAGCTGACGACGTCGTTCAGGGTGAAGCCGTCATGGGCGGTGATGAAGTTGACGCTGGCCCAGGGCTTGCGGCCGCGGCGATCGAAGAGGTCCGCCGAACCGGTGATCCGCGCCGCCAGCGTCCGGGCCGCACCGTCGTCGCCTTTCCAGAAGGCCCGGGTGCAGTCGCGGAAGCGGTCGTTCCACTCCGCCCATCCGGGCAGGAACTGCCCGACCTGGTAGCCCCCGGGACCGCAGTCCCAGGGCTCGGCGATGAGCTTCGCCTCGGCCAGCGTCGGGTCCTGCAGGCAGGTCTGCAGGAAGCCCGAGCTCTCCGAGAAACCCGTGTCGAGTCGACAGAGGATGGTGGCGAGGTCGAAGCGAAAGCCGTCCACCCCGATGACCTCGGCCCAGTAGCGCAGGCTGTCGGCGACCATCTGCAGCACCCGGGGGTGCGTGAGGTCCACGGTGTTGCCCGTGCCGGTATCGTTGATGTAGTAGCGCGGCTTGCCGGGAACGAGCTTGTAGTACGAGAGGTTGTCGATGCCCCGGAAGCTGAGTGTCGGGCCGAGCTCGTTGCCCTCGGCGGTGTGGTTGTAGACGACGTCGAGGATCACCTCGAGGCCCGCGCGGTGGTAGTCGTCCACGACATCGGCGAGATCGAGCCAGCGGTCCGGCACGAACAGGCGCGGATCGGCGGCGAAGAAGCCGATGGAGTTGTAGCCCCAGTAGTTGCGCAGGCCCTTCTCGAGCAGGTAGGAATCGTCCACCCATGCATGGATCGGCAGCCACTCGACCGCGGACACGCCCAGCGACTTGAGGTAGTCGATCGCCGCCGGGTGCCCGATCCCGCAGAAGGTGCCCCGCTCTTCCTCCGGCACCGCCGGATGGCGCCTGGTGAAGCCCCTCACGGACATCTCGTAGAGCACCGTGCGCTCCCACGGCGTGCGCGGCTTGGGTGGCCGGTCGGTGCGCAGCGGCGGATTGGGCATCACCACGCACTTCGGCACGAAGGGCGCGCTGTCGCGCGCGTCGAAGGTCAGGTCCCTCGTGCGTGCGCCGAGCTTGTAGCCGAAGATCTCGGGCCGCCACTGGAGCTCGCCCCGGTGCGCCCGGGCGTAGGGGTCGAGCAGCAGCTTGTTGGGATTGAAGCGCATCCCGTCGCGTGGCGAGTAGGGACCGTGCACCCTGTAGCCGTAGAGCATGCCGGGCTCGATGCCGGCGATGTGGCCGTGGAAGACCTCGTCGCTGTACTCGGGAAGCGTGATCCGGTGGGTCTCGCGGCCGTCGTGCGAATCGAACAGGCAGACCTCCACCTTCTCGGCATGCGCCGAGAAGAGGGCGAAGTTCGCGCCCTCGTCGTCGAGCGTGACGCCGAGCGGATTGGGCCTGCCTTCGGTAACACGGTGGTCGCGCATGAATACTCCTTCGGATTCCCCCCGCGACGCGGACCGCGTCGAGCCGGGCATCGACTCGAGGGCGCCTGATGCAATCGGCGTGCCTGCGCGAGGGCGTGACTGGCGGCATTCCGCGGCCGGCGTGGGAACGCAACTTGCGCGGCCGGGCCGGAATGCGCCGGGCAGGCCCGGCGAGGGAGATGTCATGAGACCGATTTCGATTCTGGCGCGCACGGCGATCCTCGCCGCCAGCGCTGCCTTCGCGACGTCCGCCCTGGCGGCCGACCAGCCGATGACCCGTGCGGAGGAGCGCGCGTACCGAGCGGAACTGGAGAAGGAACGGGAGCGCCTGGAACAGGTGCTGAGCCGTGTGACGGATCGGTCGGAGTTCGCCTCGGCGATCGTCGCCGAGGGCTACAGGCTGGCGGCGGTCAATGCCGACGAGCCCGACTACCTGGAATTCGAGATCGTGAAGGACCGGGCCTCGCACGAGGTGCGCATCGAGTTCGACCCGTCCACGCGCAGGGTGCGCGACCTGGACGTGGACAAGAACATCTGGCTCGCCGACACCACTCGCAGGATGCTGGAAGATCCCTCCTACGTCGCGGCGGCGCCGCTGGCGCCCTCCCCGGGCGGGGGCGCGAGCGACCGGCCTCGCATCGAGGCCTGGGCGAACGAGAAGGAGCGGCTGGAGAAGCTGCTCGAGGGCCTGGAGGTCGGCGCGATCGCCGCGGAACTGGAACGCGCGGGCTACCAGATCACCTCGACCAACGAGCAGGAGCGCGACTACATCGAGTACGAGGTGGTCAGGGGCGACAACAGCTACGAGGTGCAGGTCGAGGTGGACGCCGATACCCGGCGCGCCGAGGATGTCGATGTCACCTCCAACCTGTGGCGGGCCCGCTCCACTCGGGAGGTCCAGCGCGACCGGCGCTAGGCCCTCAGCGCTGCGCAGCGAGCTTGTCCACGCCGCGGTATCCCGCCTCCACCCCCTCGACGAGAAAGGCGATCCCGCGCGAATTGCCGGTCCGCAGCGGGAGGATGTCCTGGTAGGCGGGAGAGTGATACCAGTCCCGGGCGGCATCGAGGCTGGGGAACTCGAGCATCACCATGGTCGCGTCGAAATCGCCTTCGAGCGGGTGCACCCGTCCGCCATGCACGAGGAAGCGTCCGCCGAAGGGTTCGAGCGTGGCATCGATCCGGCGCAGGTAGTCCGCGATCTGCTCGTTGAAGTCCACGTCCCGCAGGTGGGCCACCGCGTAGCTCTTCATCAGGGCCTCCATCACTCGAAGGGATTGGTGGTCGCGAACCAGGTGCCGATCCCCAGGCAGGAGCCGAGGGCGGCGATCCCGATCATCATGGCGACGGTGAGGGGGAGAAGGTCGTGTGGCATGGCCAGGCTCCGTCGTAGTGTCTGGAGCCAGTGTCCTTCTCGCCCGTCCCCGGATCAATTACCCGGAGGGTAATCGGCCGGGAACCGGGGCAGCCGATGCGTCAGCCCGCATCCCACGCGAGCCGCAGCGGCTGCGCGGCCTGCATGCCCTCGAGCGAGTCCTGGACCAGCCGGTGCACCCACGCGAGCTTGCGCATCACCGCGGGTGGCGGGGCGATCGGCCGCGGGTCGCTCGCCTCCCTCGCCTTGCGGCGACCGCGCCGCGCGCGCAGCAACGCCGGCAGGCACCGACGGAGCAGGGCCCGGAATCCGGCCTCCCTCGTGGCGACCATTCCCAGTGCGAGCGCGTCGCGGTCCCGGCCTGTTCCGGGCCGCCGCGCCCGGCCGCCGGACACGAGTGCGAGCACGTGCATGTAGTACGCCCAGGTCTCGGCAAAATCTTCCAGCGGATGCGCCGCCGCGTAGGGACTGACATACCGGTCGCGCCAGTCCCGGGGCGGGCCCTCGTGGTAGTGCGCGCGCATCGCCTCGGCGTAGTCGCGACGCTCGTCGCCGAAGACCTCCCGCCAGCTCCGCAGCCGGGCGGGGTCCTCAGCCACCAGGACCTGCCAGCAATAGTGGCCGGATTCCTGGCGGAATTGCCGCAGGACGGTGCGGCTGAACTCCAGCAGTGCATCCGTTTCCGGCGCGGGTGCGGGCCGGGCAATCGCAAGATCCGCAGGCTTGTTGCGGCGATACATGCGCAAGTTACATCTCCTCGGGTGCTTCCCTGGTCGACCGGATCGGGGAAAGCAAGGGCCATACCCGATGCAAGGCGCACGTTGCGCGGCACAACGCGGTATTGTTGTCGCCGGAGGAGGACAGACATGAGCCACGCCCCCGCTGCGCCGACCTTTGCCTTCGAACGCAGCCACGACATCGTCATCGAGGCGCCCGCCGCCGCGGTCTTCGACTACGTCACCAACCCACAGAGCTGGCCCGAGTGGATCGCGGTTTCGCATCGCGTCGAGAGCGCCGACCGGCCGCTCGCGCGCGGCGAGACGTTCCGCGAACAGTGGTTTTCGCGCCACGAGGTCCAGCTCGACTGGACGGTGCTCGAGGCCGACTGGCCGCGTTGCTGGGTCGCCGAGACCCGCGCCGACTTCCTCGGGCCCATCGTCATTCGCTACGACTTCGAGTCGCTGGGGGACGGGTCCAGCCGGTTCACCCGGACCGTGCGCAATCCCGCCCGGCCGAAGCCGCCCTCGCCGGAGTCCGTCGGCCGCATCGACGAGGAGGCGCGCACGGCGCTCGCGAACATCAAGGCCCGCGTCGAGGAGGCGTGCGCGGCGCGCGCCGCCGCCCGTCGCGAGGCGATCGCCGACGCGATGGCGGACATCCGCGCGATGGTGGGCGACCGCGAGCCCGACCGGGGGGTCCTCGCCCGGGTGCGCGACCGGCTCGTGGAACTCGCCTCGCGCACGGAACTGTTCCCGCGCGGCGACCTGCCGCCGCCCGACGCCGGTTCCGGCCGGCGCTCGATCCTGTACCGGCTCGCCGAGGACGACGACCATCGCTTCGCGCTGTATGCCAATGCCTCGCTCGGCGGCTACGGCACCCCGGCGCACAACCACACCACCTGGGCCGTGATCGCGGGCGTGCACGGCTGCGAGCGCAATCGGTTCTACGTGCGCGACGAGGAGGGCGGCGTGCGCCAGCAGGGCGAGTTCGACGTCGTGCCCGGCCGGGGTGTCGCCTTCATGCCGGACGACCTCCATTCGATCCACATCGAGGGGCCGCTGCTGCACTTCCACCTGTACGGCCGGGCGCTCGAGCGGCTCGATCGCCGCGAGTACTACGATCCCGCCACGCGCGAGTGGAAGGTGTTCCCGGCGCATCCGGACATCCGCGACGCCCGCTCGGGACGGGCATGACGCGCGCGACCGTGCCTCGCGTCGGCGCCGCGGCGGTGCGGGCGCGGCTCGCCGCCGGCGACGAGATCGCCCTGCTCGACGTGCGCGAGCAGGGGGTCCACGCCCGCGGACATCCCTTCTTCGCGAGCAATGCGCCGCTCTCGCGCCTCGAGATCCTCGCGCCGCTGCTGCTTCCTCGCCCGGGCATGCCGGTGGTCGTTTTCGATTCCGGCGACGAGGGGCTCGCCGCACGCGCCGCCGAGGTGCTGGCCGGGCTCGGCTACGACAACGTCTCGATCCTCGACGGGGGCCTCGCCGCCTGGGCGGCCGCCGGCCACGAGGTGTTCTCCGGCGTCAACGTGCCGTCGAAGGCGTTCGGCGAATTCGTCGAGCATCACGACGACACGCCCCGGATACCGTCCGCCGAGCTCGACGCGATGATGCGCGCCGGCGAACGCCTGGTCGTCCTGGATGCGCGGCCGATCGAGGAGTTCCGTCGCATGTGCATTCCCGGGGCGATCGACGTGCCGGGCGCCGAACTCGCCTGGCGGGTGCACGACCTCGCGCCGGATCCTTCCATCACCGTGGTCGTCAACTGCGCGGGTCGCACCCGCAGCATCATCGGTTGCCAGTCCCTGCGAAACGCGGGCATCCCCAACCGCGTCGTCGCCCTGAAGGACGGGACCATGGGCTGGGAGCTCGCCGGCCTGCGCTGCGAGCGCGGCTCGATGCGCGAGGCGCCCCCGCCGTCGAGCGAGGGCAGGGCCCGGGCGCGGGCCGCCGCCGCCCGGGTGGCCGAACGCTTCCGCGTGTCCTTCGTCGATCCCGCTACCGCGCGCCAGTGGCTGTCCGATTCGGGGCGCACCACCTACCTCCTCGACGTGCGAAGTCCCGCCGAGTACCGGGCGCGCCACATCGCGGGTTCGCGCAATGCGCCCGGGGGCCAGCTGGTGCAGGCCACCGACGAGTACATCGCGGCGCGCGCCGCGCGCGTGGTGCTCGTCGATCCCGAACAGGTGCGAGCCGTCATGACCGCCTCGTGGCTCAACCAGATGGGCCTGCCCGACGTGCACGTGCTGCTGCCCGAGGGCGAGGACGGCTTCGCCGGCTGGTCGATCGCCGAGGCCGAAGTCGGGGCGCCCGCGGGATCGCCGGCCCCCAGCTGGCAGGAGATCGAGCCGGGGACGCTCGCCGAGCGGCTGTCGGACCCGGGCGTCGCGGTGCTCGACCTCGCCAGCAGCCTGCGCCATCGCGCCCGCCATGTCGCCGGCGCCTGGTGGGGCGTGCGCTCGCGCCTGCGCGAGGCGCGCGACGCGATCGCCGCCACGCCCGTCCTGCGCACGCTCGTCCTGACCGCCGACGATCCGCGTCTCGCCCGGTTCGCGGCGCCCGAGGCGGCCGCGCTGTGGCCCGGCGTCGAGGTGCAGGTCCTCTCCGGGGGCAACCCGGCATGGTTCGATGCGCGATTGCCGGTCGGCACGGGGCTCGAACGCGCGACCTGCGCCACCGACGACGTCTGGTACAAGCCCTACGACCATGCCACCGACTACGAGCGGCATGCCCGCGCCTACCTCGAGTGGGAGGTTGGCCTGGTCGAGCAGATCGCTCGCGATCCGACGATCCGGTTCAGGCGGTACTGAGGGCTCGGGTGCCGGCCGGCTCAGCTGCGGATGCGGTAGCCGGTGCGGAAGATCCAGGCCACCAGGGCGATGCACAGCGCGAGGAAGCCGGCGATCATCGCGAGGCTGACCGCGACGTTGACGTCGGCCACCTCGAAGAAGGCCCAGCGGAAGCCGCTCACCAGGTAGAGCACCGGGTTCGCGAGGCTCACCGACTGCCAGAAAGGCGTCAGCATGTGGATCGAATAGAACGTGCCGCCGAGGAACGCGAGCGGCGTGATGACCAGCAGCGGCACCAGCTGGAGCTTCTCGAAGTTGTCGGCCCAGATGCCGATGATGAAGCCGAGCAGGCTGAAGCTGATGGCGGTGAGCAGCAGGAAGAGCACCATCCAGACCGGATGCTCGACGCGCAGGTCCACCAGCAGCGCGGCGGTCGCGAGAATGATGGTCCCGATGAACACGGACTTCGTCGCGGCCGCGCCCACGTAGCCGATGATCAGCTCGAGCGGCGAGACCGGCGCGGACAGCAGCTCGTAGATCGTTCCCGAGAACTTCGGGAAGAAGATCGCGAACGAGGCGTTCGAGACGCTCTGCGTGAGCAGCGACATCATGATCAGGCCGGGCACGATGAAGGCCCCGTAGCCGACGCCCTCGACTTCCGCGATGCGCGAGCCGATCGCGGAGCCGAACACCACGAAGTAGAGCGAGGTCGAGAGCACCGGCGAGACGATGCTCTGGAAGAGGGTGCGCTTCATGCGCGCCATCTCGTAGAGGTAGATCGCGCGGATGCCGTGCCAGTTCATGGGCTTGCCCTGGTCTCGGCCACGAGGCCGACGAAGATGTCCTCGAGCGAGCTCTGCTCGGTATGGAGGTCGCGAAAGCCGATCCCGGCTTGCCCGAGCGCGGCGAGCAGCGCAGGGATCGCGTGCTCGCTGCGCTTCGGGTCGTACTCGTGCACCAGCCGCAGGCCGTCGTCGGACAGGCGCAGCCCGAAGGGCGCAAGTGCGGCGGGCACGGCCTCCAGGGGATCGGCGAGCTCGATGCAGAGCTGCTTGCGCCCGAGCCGGCGCATCAGCTCCAGCTTCTCCTCCACCAGCAGGATGCGGCCGCGATTGATCACCGCCACCCGGTCGGCCATTTCCTCGGCTTCCTCGATGTAGTGGGTGGTGAGGATGATCGTGGTGCCGGCGTCGCGCAGCCCTCGCACCACTTCCCACATGTCCTTGCGCAGCTCGACGTCGACGCCGGCGCTCGGCTCGTCCAGGAACAGCACCGCCGGTTCGTGCGACAGCGCCTTGGCGATGAGCACGCGCCGTTTCATCCCGCCCGAGAGCGTCATCAGGCGGCTGTCCTTCTTGTCCCAGAGCGAGAGCGACCGCAGGACCTTCTCGATGTGCGCCGGGTTCGGCGGCCGGCCGAACAGCCCGCGGCTGAAGGAGACGGTGTTCCAGACCGTCTCGAAGGTATCGGTGGTGAGCTCCTGCGGGACGAGCCCGATCATCGAGCGGGTCTGCCGGTAGTCGCGCACGATGTCGTAGCCGCCGACCGTGACCCTGCCCGAGGTCGGGTTGACGATGCCGCAGACGATGCCGATCAGCGTCGTCTTGCCGGCGCCGTTGGGGCCGAGCAGGGCGAGGATCTCGCCCTGCTCGACGTCCAGGCTGACCTCGTCGAGCGCGACGAAGCCGTTCTCGTAGGTCTTCGAGAGCCGTTCGATCGAGAGAAGGGGCATCGCTGGCTGGGTGGCTGGCGGAACTCGTGAGCTTAACCGATGCGCCGGTGCCTTCGCCCGCCGGCCACCGCCGGGGCTACACTGGCGCCGTGAATCCCGATCGAGCCGCCAGCCGCCGCGCCGCTTCCGGCCAGCACGCCTCCCGGCGCCGCCCGGTGCGTCCCTCCTCGAGGCGGCCGCGTGGCGAGCCCGTCACGCTGCTCTTCAACAAGCCCTTCGGGGTGCTGTGCCAGTTCACCCCGGACGGCGGCCGGCCCTGCCTGGCCGACCATGTTCCCGTTCCCGATGTCTATCCGGCCGGCCGGCTCGATCGCGACAGCGAGGGCCTGCTGGTGCTCACCTCCGACGGGCGCCTGCAGCACCGGATCGCCGACCCCGCGCATCGCGTGGAGAAGACCTACCTGGTGCAGGTCGAGGGAGAGCCGGACGAGGCCGCGCTCGCGGCCCTGCGCGCCGGGCCTGTGCTTTCCGACGGTCCGACCCGGCCCTGCTCGGCCCGGCGGATCGAGGCGCCCGACTGGCTGTGGCCGCGCGACCCGCCCATTCGGCATCGCGAGCGCATCCCCACGGCCTGGCTCGAGATCGTGATCGACGAGGGTCGCAACCGGCAGGTGCGTCGCATGACGGCGGCAGTCGGCCTGCCGACCTTGCGGCTCGTGCGCGTGCGCATCGGCCGCTGGACGCTCGAAGGGCTCGCTCCCGGCCAATGGAGGCGCCTCGAAAGGGCCGAGATGGGACCCTGAGCGGGGTGCTGGCTATACTGGGGCGACGTACCCCACGGCGACACCGGAGGATCCATGCGGCAATGGGCGCTGGCAGCGGTCGCCTCGACCGCCTTCCTGGCGGCGGCGGTGTCGTTCGCCGCGCAGGACGGCAAGGCCGATCCGCGACGGCCCGCGGCGGAAGCCGCGGCGGATGCGTCGTCCGGCGCGACGGTTCCCGTCCTGCGCCTCGACGGTCCGATCGGTCCCGCCAGCGCCGAGTACGTGGCGCGCGGCCTCGCGAGCGCGGCGGAATCCGGCGCGCCGATGGTGGTGATCCGCATCGACACGCCGGGCGGGCTGGCGGACTCCACGCGCGACATCGTGCGCGAGATCCTGGCATCGCCCGTTCCGGTCGCCGCGTGGGTCGGGCCCAGCGGCGCGCGCGCGGCGAGCGCGGGCACCTTCATCGTGATGGCGAGCCATGTCGCGGCAATGGCGCCGGCGACGAACATCGGCGCCGCGACGCCGGTCGCGATCGGCGGCGGGCCGTCGCCCGCCGATCCCCGCGGGCCCGACGTGCCGTCCGCCGAGGACGCGAAGCGCGGCGACGACGGCAAGCGGGGCAAGCGCTCCGCCGACTCGGCGCAGCCCTCGCCGGGCGGTGCGATGGAGCGCAAGATCATCAACGATACCGCCGCCTGGATCCGCGCCCTCGCGCAGTCCCGGGGGCGTAACGTCGAGTGGTCCGAGCGCGCGGTTCGCGAGGGCCTGAGCCTGTCGGCCGAGGAGGCGATCGAGAACGGCGTGGTGGACTTCGTCGCCACCGACCTGGCCGCCCTCGTCGCGGCGGCGGACGGTCGCCGGGTACGCATGGCGGACGGCAGCGACGCGACGCTGGCCGTCGCGGGCGCCCGCGCCGTGGAGCAGGCCCCGGACTGGCGGCTCGAACTGCTGATGTGGCTGTCCAATCCGACCGTGGCCTACATGCTGCTGCTCGTCGGGGCCTACGGGATCTTCCTCGAGGTGACGTCGCCGGGCTTCGGCGTGCTCGGCATCGTCGGCGCCGTCATGGTGCTGACGGGCCTCTTCGGCCTGCAGATGCTGCCGCTCGACTATGCCGGCGTCGCCCTGCTGGTGCTGGGTTTCGCGCTCGTCGTGGCCGAGGTGTTCGTGCCGAGCTTCGGCCTGCTCGGCCTGGTGGGCACCATCGCGTTCGTCATCGGCTCGATCATGCTGATCGA
Organism: uncultured Burkholderiaceae bacterium; assembly: GCA_964509685.1. Taxonomy (GTDB): domain Bacteria; phylum Pseudomonadota; class Gammaproteobacteria; order Burkholderiales; family Burkholderiaceae_E; genus JAMLIN01. The sequence goes on along the minus strand of CAZDYQ010000016.1, from coordinate 21,452 downwards.
CACCGATGCGCCGGGCTTCGGCATTCCCCTGTGGCTGATCGGCGGGATCGCGGCCGCCAACCTGGTCGTCGCGCTGGTGTTCGTCCGCATGGCGCTCGCCGGGCGGCGCAAGCCCATCGCGAGCGGGGCAGAGGAATTGCTGGGCAGCACCGGCCGGATCATCGCCGAAGGCGAGGGCGACGCCTGGGCCTGGGTGCACGGCGAGCGCTGGCGGGTCAGGTCCGCCGCCCCGCTCGCACTCGGCCAGCAGGTCCGCGTCGTCGGACGCGAAGGCCTCGTGCTCGATGTCGAACCCCTGGCCGATGCGCCGACCCGGCCGGAGGCCTCGGCCGGCCAATCCGGGCCCCCGGGCCCTTGATGGAGATGCCCATGTCAGTGCTCCTCGGTTACGGATTCATTCCGATCCTCCTCATCCTCCTGCTGGTCGCCTCGCTGCGCATCCTGCGCGAGTACGAGCGCGGCGTGATCTTCCAGCTTGGCCGCTTCTGGAAGGTGAAGGGGCCCGGGCTGATCATCGTGATCCCCGGCTTCCAGCAGATGGTGCGCATCGACCTGCGCACCATCGTCATCGACGTCCCGGCGCAGGACGTGATCACGCGCGACAACGTGTCGGTCCAGGTCAACGCGGTGATCTACATGCGGGTGATGGATCCCGAGCGCGCCGTGATCCAGGTGGAGAACTACATGGACGCCACCTCCCAGCTCGCGCAGACGACGCTGCGGGCCATCATCGGCAAGCACGAGCTCGACGCGGTCCTGGGCGAGCGCGAGAAGATCAACCAGGACCTCCAACAGGTGCTCGACGAACAGACCGACGCCTGGGGCATCAAGGTGTCCAACGTCGAGCTCAAGCACGTCGACCTCAACGAGAGCATGGTGCGCGCGATCGCGCGGCAGGCCGAGGCCGAGCGCGAGCGGCGCGCCAAGATCATCCATGCCGAGGGCGAGTCGCAGGCGGCGGCCCAGCTGCTGCAGGCCGCGCGCGAGCTCGCGGCCCAGCCCGAGGCGATCCAGCTGCGCTACCTGCAGACGCTGACCCAGATCGCCAACGACCGGACCTCCACGATCGTCTTCCCGGTCCCGATCGAGCTGCTCGGCGCGATAATGGGCAAGGCACCGGTGGCGAAGACGGACGGCGGGGAATGAAGCGCATGGACGACGGGGGACGGTCGGGCGACGGCTCGGGGCCTTGCGGATCGCGGCGCGAGCGGCCGGTTCCGGCCATCGGTGCCGCCTACGTGGCGCGTGACGACGGCATCCTGGAGTCCCTCGAACTCACTCGCGGCCCCTGGGACCCCCGGCACCAGCATGCCGGCCCGCCCAGCGCGGCGCTCGCCCGCGCGATCCGGGCGGCCGCCGCCGGCCACGGCCTCGACCATCTCGCCCGGCTCACGGTCAATCTCTATCGACCGGTCCCGCTTGCCGACCTCGTGGTGCAGGTGCAGGAGGACTACATCGGGCGCAGCGCCGGGCATTTTTCGGCGCGGCTGCTCGCCGAGGGCCGGGAGTGCGCCCGCGTGACCGCGCTCGCCATGCGGCGGATCGATGCGCCGGTGCCCGCCGGCACCGAGGGCCATCCCCTGCCGGGACCGCCCCGGCCGCCGGGCATGTGCCCCGTGGCGCACATGCCGGTGTTTCGCGAGCAGCTCGGCTACGACGACCTGGTCGAGATCCGCGTGGTGCGCGGCGAACTCTTCGCGGGCCCGACCTGCGCATGGTTCCGCCTGCGCTATCCCCTCGTTCTCGGCGAGGCCCCGGATCCCTACCAGACGGTGGCCGTGGCGGCCGATTCCGGCAACGGCATCAGCGCCGTGCTCGACTTCGATCGCTACATCTTCGTGAACAGCGACCTCACCATCAACCTGCTGCGTCCGCCGCGCGGCGACTGGATCTGCCTCGATTCGCGCTCCTCGTTCGGCGACACGGGCAGCGGGCTCGCGGAGTCCGCCCTGTTCGACGAGGCGGGCCTCGTCGGCCGGGCGACGCAGAGCCTGGTGATGAGGCCGCGGGAGGCGTAGTCGTGCCCGCCGCGATCGGCCCGGCCGGGGCCCGCGTCCCGCGCTCGCCCCGGGCGAGGGGCATCGCGACGGTCGCGATCGCGGGGCTGGCGGCGATCCTCGCCGCGTGCGGCATCCGCATCGGCAGCATCGACCTGCGCTTCGGCAACATCGACGCGAGCATCGACTCCGGGATCGGCTTCGCGTGGACCGTGGTGATCCGCGACCATGCCGAATGGCAGAGGCTCTGGCGGGACCACGATTCGCGGGTCCGTCCCTCCCGGCCCCTGCCCATCGTGGATTTCGGGCGCGACATCGTCGTGGCGATCTTCCTGGGCGAGCGACCCGACCGATGCCACGAGGTGCGCGTCGAGCGGGTGATCATCATCGACGACTCCCGGATCATCGTGCGCTACCGCGAGCTCGTCTCGCCGGTCGGCGCCGCCTGCGCGCAGGGCCTGTCGTGGCCCGCCGTGATCGTGAGGATCCCCTTCACCGACCTGCCGGTGTACTTCGAGCGGATCGGCACGCCGTAGGCCATCTTCAGAAACCGCGAAGGGGTGGTTTCGCGATTGCGAATTGCCACCGGCTCCCCGCTTGCGCACACTCCGGGACGCGTGCGGCACCCGGTTGCCGCGGACGGACAAGACCAAGCTGGAGCACCTGGAGACATCGCTCATGCCTGAACTCCTCGGGCCGTTCTTCGAGGGCATCTCGGAGTACTGGTCCAAGAATCATCGCGCCATCGTCATGGGCCGCCTGCGACCCCTGCTCGGACGAAGCGTCCGGTTCGAAGTGGAGGACGGGGAGTCGCTCGTCGTCCGGTTCGGCGAACGCGGGCTCGACATCTCGCGGAACGGCGCGCGCGGCGATGCCTGCGTGCGCATGTCGCGGGCGGACTGGCTCGACGTGATCTCCGGTCGCGTCGCCATCATGAGCGTCGTGCTCGCCGGGCGTTGCCCCTATCCCAAGGACCAGCGCCTGCCCATCTCCAAGGCCAGCGTCGTGCTCCAGACCATCGTCACCATGCGGGAGGCCGCCCGATGAGCCATACCCAACGCATCGCGAGCTGGGTCCGCGGCCTGCGCTTCGAGGACATTCCCCCCGAGTGCGTCGCCAAGGCCAAGGACCAGCTCCTGAACATCCTCGCGGCGATCTTCATGTCGTCGGGTCATCCGTCGTCGAGGGCGGCGATCACGGGGATGACCCTCTACGGTGCCGGCGGGCCGAGCACCATCCTCGGCACGAACCTCACCGCGGTGCCCGACGTGGCCGCCTACCTGAACTCGTTCAATGCCCAGCTCTTCGAGTTCGAGGATTGGGTGAACGCCTCGCACGCCGGCGCGACGGTCATCCCGACGGCGCTCGCCGTGGGCGAGGCAGCCCGCGTCGACGGTCGCGAGCTGCTCCTCGCGATCGTCGTGGGCAACGAGATGGCGGGTCGCACCGGCCGCGCGATCCTCGATGGCGCCTACGTGGGCAACTCGCTGCCGAACCACCAGGTGGACACGGCGCTGACCGCGGGCCGCCTGCTCGGCCTCGACGTGCGCCAGCTCCAGAGCGCGGTCAGCCTGAGCTGCTTCATGGCGATGGAATGCTGCCCGCCGGGCTACATCACCGACGCGAAGGCCCTGATCAACAGCGTGCCGATCTCCCAGGGCATCCGCTCCGCGCAGATGGCGTTGCACGGCCTCGTCGGCAACGTGGACATGATCGAGCATTCCGCCGGCTATCTCGCGACGGTGTCCGAGGAGGTCGATCTCGACCAGCTGACGAACAACCTGGGCAAGGACTGGGCGATCTCGACGCTGCGCAGCAAGCCCTTCCCGATCTGCGGCTACAACATCTCGGCGATCGAGTGCGGCCTGCAGATCGCGAGGGAGAACGCCTTCGGCCCGGAGGAGATCGAGGAAGTGGTCGTGTACGCGCCGGCCTCGACGCTGCTCGCCGGCACCCGCTACCACAGCCTGCAGCCGGACATGTACCGGCAGTTCGCTGAGGGGACGGCGACGCACATGCCGCTGCTGTTCGACGTGCCTTATCCGCTGGCGGTGGCCCTGACGCATCGCGCGCTTCTCCCGGTGCACTTCACCCGGGAGTACATCCAGGATCCGGCGCTCGCCGCCCTGGCGAAGAAGATCACGCTGAAGGTGGATGCGCAGCTCAACTACGCCTACTACGAGGACTTCCGTTTCGGCAGCCGCGTGGTGGTGCGGCTGCGCGACGGGCGGCGGCTCGAGAAGCTCGTCGAGGACATGCCCGGGGCCCCGGGCAATCCCTTCGACGTGCGCTCGAAGTTCATGTCGGGCGTCGCGCCGGTGCTCGGCGAGGAAGGCGCGGCACGGGTGGCCGAGCTGATAGACGACCTGGAACGACACGGGGCCGAGGAGCTCGGGCACGCCTTGCGCGCATCCTGAGCCGCCGAAGCGGGACGCGGCGACGCCGGATCCCGAGGCACGAACAACGACGAGGAGGAGAAAGCCATGTTGAGCTTCATTCGATGGGCGGCGGCCGCGGCCTGCGCCCTCGCCCTGGTGGCCGGCAACGCGGCCGCGGACACGATCCGGGTGGCGGTGCCCATCGACGCCACCACCTTCGACCCGCACTTCGCGACCGACAAGACGACGATCTCGATCAACGACCACATGTTCGAGGGCCTGCTGCGGCGCGACCCGCAGGGCAACGTGATCCCGTCGCTCGCCGAGTCCTGGGAGCTGGCCGACGACCAGCTGACCTGGACCTACCGGCTGCGCAAGGACGTCCGCTTCACCGACGGCACGCCCTTCGACGCCGCCGCGGCCAAGACCAGCCTCGACCGCGTGCTCGATCCGAAGACCGGCGCCGGGGGCCGGGCGAGGCTCTCCGGCGTCGAGAGCGTGACGGTGATCGACAGCCACACCCTCCAGATCCGGACCAAGTACCCCTGGCCCGACCTGCAGGACGGCCTGGCGGCCAACTCGACCGTGATCCTCAGCCCGCGTGCGCTCGAGCAGCACGGCAAGCAGGTGAGCCGCAACCCCGTGGGCACCGGGCCGTTCAGGCTGGAGGCGCACAACGTGGGCAGCGAGGTGGTGCTGGCGCGCAACGACGACTACTGGGGCAAGAAGCCCGCGTACGAGAAGCTCGTGATCAGCGTCGTTCCCGAGGCGGCGGCGCGCAGCTCCCTGATCCAGGTCGGCCAGGTGGACGTGGCGGTGACCGTGGATCCCGAGATGATCCCGGCGCTCGAGAAGAGCGGCGACGTGGAAGTGAGCGTCGAGCCCAGCACGTTCAGCGTCTTCTACATGTTCAACATGCGCAAGAAGCCGATGGACGACGCGCGCGTTCGCCAGGCCATCAACCTGGCCATCGACCGCGAGGCGATCGTCAAGAGCCTGCTCGGTCCGGCGGGCGACGTCACGCGGAACTTCTTCGCCCACGGCGTGCCGTACCGCAAGGAACTGAAGCCCATTCCCTACGATCCGAAGGCCGCCCGCGAGCTGCTGCGCGAGGCGGGCTACGACAGCGGCCTGCAGCTCAAGCTGTGGGCGGCGCACCGCTACGTGAAGGACCAGCAGGTCGCGGAAGCGATCCAGGCGTACCTGCGCCAGGTGGGCGTGAACGTGACCATCGAGATGGCCGACTGGGGCAGCCACTGGGCCCGCATCAACAAGGAACAGAAGGACGCGGACCTCTACCTGCTCGCCACCACGATCCCGGAGGCGACCTTCCGGACGGAATGGAACTTCGGCCGCGGGGCGGGCAAGTACGCGGGCGGCTACGGCGACGAGGACTTCTGGAAGACGCTCGAGGCGGCTTCACGCACCATCGACTCCGACAAGCGGGCCGAGCTGTTCGGGCAGATCCAGGAGCGGATCTGGGCCGACCTGCCGTACCTGTTCCTGTTCGACCGCAAGCTGATCACCGCGATCCGCAAGGACGTCGCCGGGTTCGTCATGGATCCGCGCGAGGTGTGGACCGCGGTCGGGGCGAGCCGCAGGAAGTAGGGCGCCCGCATCGATAGCCGGATGGCCGGGCATCGGACGGCCATCCGGGCTGCGCATCAATCCCACACGGAAGGGCATGTACCAGACCGTACTGAAGCGACTCCTGTCACTGCCGTTGCTGCTGCTGGTGCTGGTGACGGTCGTGTTCCTGATGGTGCGCCTGATTCCCGGCGACCCCGCCATGCTGATGGCCGGCTCGGATGCGACCGACGAGCAGATCGAGGCGATCCGGGTGCAGATGGGCCTGGACCAGCCGATCTGGGGACAGTACTGGCACTTCATCGCGAACCTGCTCGAGGGGGATCTCGGCAATTCGGTGCGATCGGGCCAGCCGGCGCTGCAATGGGCCCTGCAGGCGGTCCAGTACAGCGCGGTCCTCGCCTGCGCGAGCATGGCGATCGCCCTCCTGATCGGCGTGCCGGCGGGCATCCTCGCCGCCACCCGGCGCGGTACCGTGCTCGACACGCTGATCGTCGTCGGTTCGCTCCTCGGCGTGTCCGTCCCCGTCTATATCAGCGCGCTGCTGCTCGTCCTCGTCTTCGGCGTCACCCTGGGCCTGCTGCCGATCGCCGGGGCGACCAGCCCGGCCCACTGGATCCTCCCCTCGCTCAGCGTCGGCCTGGTCCTGTCCGGCGAGCTCGCCAGGATCACGCGCTCGGCCATGCTGGACGTGCTGTCGCAGGACTACATGCGCACCGCCAAGGCGAAGGGCGTTCCCTACCGCACCCGGGTCGTCAAGCACGGGCTTCGCAACGCGGCGATCCCGATCCTGAGCGTGGCGGGCGAGCAGTTCGCCCACCTCTTCGGCGCGGCGGTCCTGACCGAGACGATCTTTGCGCTGCCCGGGTTGGGGCGGCTGCTCGTCAATGCGATCGAGTGGCGCGACTACCCCCTGATCCAGGCCTGCATCCTGGTGTTCGGGACGATCGTGATCCTGGTGAACCTGCTCACCGACATCTCCTACCACTTCGTCGACCCACGGCTGCGCTGATCATGCTTTCGAAGACGCGCGATGTGCTACGTCATCCGAGCGGCATGGTCGGGTCCATCCTCGTCGGCTCGATCGTGCTCGCCATCCTCCTCGGCCCGGTCTTCTATGCCTACGAGGAGGTCGTCTCGATCAACCTCGGCAAGACGATGCTGCCGCCCTCGCTCGAGCATCCGCTCGGCACCGACAGCCTCGGGCGCGACCTCCTCGGCCGGATCCTGTGGGGCGGACAGGTGTCGCTGCTGCTCAGCGTCGCGAGCGTCGGCATCGGCCTGTTGCTCGGGACGCTCGTCGGCGCCCTGGCGGGCTACTTCGACGGCTTCTTCTCCGGGCTGGCCATGCGCGCGATCGACGCGCTGATGACGTTCCCGCGGATGCTGCTCGCCCTGTTCATCATCGTGGTGCTGGGCCAGGGGACGATGTCGCTCGCGATCGCCATCGGCCTGTCGACCATGCCGACGTTCGCGAGGATCACGCGCGGCTCGACGCTCAGCGTGCGGCGGATGACCTACGTCGAGGCCGCGGCGGCGGTCGGTTGCAGCAACGCCCGCATCATCTTCCGGCATGTCCTGCCCAACATCATTTCGCCGGTCATCGTCCAGGCCACCCTCACCATGGCGTCGGCCGTCATCCTGGCCGCCGGCCTGAGCTTCCTCGGCATGGGGCCGCCGCCACCCACCCCGGAGTGGGGCGCGATGACCGCGGAGGCCCGGACCTACCTGACCATTTCCCCCCACATGGTCCTTGCGCCGGCGCTGGCGGTGATCTGCCTCGTCCTGGGCTTCAACCTGCTGGGAGACGCAGTGCGCGACACGCTGGACCCCCGCACGGCCCGGCTCATCGGAAGGTAGGCATGCAGGCGCCTTCACGCACGGACCGGACGACGGATTTCCACGAATCACCTGGAGGAACACCATGAACGTAAGCCAGAGCCTGCGCGACCGGCTCGAGGCCCTCGCCGAACGCTGGCCCGCCAATGCGGCCCGGCTGGCGAGCTACCGGCTCTCGCCCATGCTCGATCGCCGGATCGACTGCCGGGTGGGCGGCGAGTACGGCTGGTCGATGCTCTTTACCCGCGAGCGACTCGGCATCGAATGGCAGGCCGAGGGTGTGGCCGCGGCGCACGTGGACCTGAGCGAGAAGGACTGGGCCGATGTCCTCGACGGCAGGCTCGGGATCATCAGCATGGTCTTCGCCGGGCGTTGCCAGTTCCCCAAGCACGAACGCTACGTCCTGTCGAAGCTGAGCATCGTGCTGCAGTCGCTCGCGACCATGACGAGGCAAGCATGAACTACACCGAGATCCTCTGCGACTGGGCCGCGAGCCTGCAGGCCTCCAGCATCCCGGCCGAGTGCGACCGCAAGGCCAAGGAACAGCTCAAGAACATCCTGGCGGCGTCCATCCTCGGCGTCGGGGCCGAATCCTCCCAGGGCGTGTTGCGCGCCTTCAACGCCTTCGACCGGGGCGGCCCGTCGTCGGTGCTCGGCACCGGCCGGCGAATGGCGCCGGCCAATGCGGCCTTCGTGAACGCCTTCTTCGCGCAGATCTTCGAGTACGAGGACTGGGTGGTCTACTCCCATTCGGGCGCCTCGGTCATCTCCACGGCGCTCGCCATGGGCGAGTCCGAGGGCTGCGACGGCCGGGAATTGCTGACGGCCATCGTGATGGGCAACGAGATCGCGGGCCGCACCGGGCTGGCGATCGCGCGCGGCGCCTACGTCGGCAATTCCCTGCCGAACCACCAGGTCGACTCGGCCTTCATCGCCGCGAGGATGCTCAAGTTGACGCCGCGCCAGTACGAGGACGCGATCGGCCTGTCCTCGTTCGTCGCCATGGAGCCCTGTCCGCTCGGTTTCATGACCGATTCCAAGGGCCTGATCAACAGCTTCCCCGTGCATGCGGGCATCGTCAGCGCCTACATGGCCCGCGAAGGCCTCGTCGGCGGGCGGGGCGCCCTCGAGCATCCGGCGGGCTTCCTCTCGACGGTGTCGGAATTCCTCGACCTGGACGAGCTCACCCGGGACCTCGGCTCGAAATGGGTGCTGCCCACGCTGCACTCGAAACCCTACCCGATCTGCGGCTACAACATCTCGCCGATCCATGCCGCGCTCGAGCTGCACCGCGAGCACGCGATCGACCACCGGCAGATCGACCATGTGATCGTCTATGCCGCGGGGGTCACCCTGTATGCCGGCAACCGGTTCCAGGCCTTCGAGACCTCGATCTTCGACAAGATCGAGAAGCGCGAGGCTTCCCATGTGCCGCTGCTCTTCGACGTGCCCTATCCCATGGCCGCGGCGCTCGTCGACGGCGAGCTCACCCCTCGCCAGTACGACCGGGCGCACATCTTCGACCCGGTCATTCGCGACCTCGCCGGCCGGATCGAGCTGCGGGTCGATCCGGACATGCACGAGGCGTACTACCGCTTCCAGTACGCGTCGCGGGTCGAGATCTACATGAAGGACGGCACCGTGCTGAGCAAGTACGTGCCCCAGATGCCCGGCGCATCCGACAACGAGTTCGACGTCGACGCCAAGTTCCTCTCCGCCACGGGACCGGTCCTGGGCGAGCGTCGGGCCGAGCGCGCGCTCGAGCTGATCGAGTCGCTGGAGGATGTCGACAGCGTGGGGCGCCTGACCGAACTGCTGGGACCGGCCGGGACCGGCGCGGCCTGAGCCGGGCAGGACGGGCCAACGGGACGACTCGCCGATATGACAGCCGCCAACGCCGACAACATGGCGCTCCGGGTTTCCGGCCTGCGCGTGGACTTCAGGACGGACAGGGGCCGCGTCGTCGTGGTCGACGACGTGAGCTTCTCGCTCGCCCAGGGGGAGACGCTCGCCATCGTCGGCGAGTCGGGCTCCGGCAAGAGCGTGACCGCCATGTCGATCATGGGCCTGCTCGATCCGTCCGCGCGGGTGAGCGGGGAGATCCGCTTCGAGGGCGAGGACCTGTTGCGCCTGTCGGAGCCGGAGAAGGATGCGATCCGGGGCAAGTCGATCGCGATGATCTTCCAGGAACCGATGACCTCGCTGAACCCGGTGTTCACCGTCGGCGAGCAGATCGCCGAGGTGGGCCGGATCCACAAGGGACTGTCGGGACCCGAGGGGCGGCAGTTCGCGATCGACATGCTGCGGCTCGTCGGCATCTCGGCCCCGGAGCGCCGGGTGGACGAGTACCCGCACCAGCTGAGCGGCGGCATGGTGCAGCGGGTCATGATCGCGATCGGGCTCGCGTGCAATCCGCGCCTGCTGATCGCGGACGAGCCGACCACGGCGCTGGACGTGACGATCCAGGCGCAGATCCTGGACCTCCTGGACCGGCTCGTGAAGGAGACGGGTTCGTCGCTGCTGCTCATCACCCACGACTTCGGCGTGGTGGCGCAGATGGCCGACAAGGTCATCGTCATGTACTGCGGCAGGATCGTCGAGCGGGCCGACGTGCGCAGCCTCTTCGATCGCCCGCAGCATCCCTACACGCGGGCGCTGATGCGGTCCATGCCGTCGCTCGCCAGCCGGGACGAACCCCTCGTCGCGATCGAGGGCAACGTCCCGCCCCCTTACGACCTGCCCTCCGGGTGCCGCTTCCGAACCCGTTGCCCACACGCCCGGCGCATCTGCGCCGAACGGGAGCCGCCGGCGAACCGGGCGGGCCCGACCCATGAAGTGTCCTGCTGGATGGGAACGGACGCCTACGCCGGCAGCGGCACCGAGTCGAGGTGATGACGATGCAGGAGACGTTGAAGGTCGTCGCGCCGACGTCCCGCGCGCACGAGGAACCGATCCTGAGGGTGATCGACGTCACCAGGCATTACCGCCTGCGGTCCGGCTGGATGCCGTGGCGCAAGAGTCCCGTCCTGCAGGCGGTCGATGGCGTCTCCCTGGACGTCTACCGCGGGGAGACCCTCGGCATCGTGGGCGAGAGCGGCTGCGGCAAGTCGACGCTGGCGCGCCTGGCCTGCCGGCTGATCGAGCCCAGCAGCGGCGAGGTCGTGTTCGACGGCGTGCCCCTCACCCGCCTGGACCGGCGCGGGCTGCGCGACATGCGGCGCAGGCTGCAGATGGTGTTCCAGGATCCGTTCTCCTCGCTCAATCCGCGCATGACCGTGTTCCAGGTCGTCGAGGAGCCCCTCGTGGTCCACGGGCTCGGGAACAAGGCCGAGCGTGAGCGCCGGGTGGGCGAGCTGCTGGAGCGCGTGGGCTTCTCGTCGGCCCACTGGCGCCGCTATCCCCACGAGTTCAGCGGGGGCCAGCGCCAGCGCATCGTGATCGCGCGCGCCCTGGCGGTGAACCCGGAGGTGGTCGTCTGCGACGAGCCCGTGTCGGCGCTCGACGTGTCCGTGCAGGCACAGATCATCAACCTGCTGAAGGAACTCCAGAAGGAGTTCGGGCTCACCTACCTCTTCATCACCCACGACCTGTCGGTCGTGAAGTACCTGTGCGACCGGATCGCCGCGATGTACCTCGGCCGGGTGGTGGAGCTGGGGACGAACGAGGACATCGTGACCGCGCCGGCGCATCCGTACACCCAGGCCCTGTTCGCCGCGATCCCCGTGCCGGATCCCGGGGCGAGGCACAGGGACGTGCTGCTCAAGGGATCGGTGCCATCGCCCCTCGATCCGCCGGCGGGCTGCCGCTTCCATACGCGATGCCCGGCCGCGCAGCTGGACGGCCGGATGCAGAGATGCTCGACGCAGGCCCCCGGGGTCCAGGAGGTATCGCCGGGGCACTTCAGCGCCTGTCATTTCGCGCGCGAAATCCAGGCCAGGCGCGATGGCCTGGCATCGCCGGCCTGACGACATCGGAGGAGAACATGTCGGAACCTGGAGTCATCGAGGAAAGGGCGCGGTACACGCCCGTGGTGGCGCGGCCGGACGTCCTGGTCGTCGGCGGGGGCAGCGCGGGCATCGCGGCCGCGTGCGCCGCGGCGAGGGCGGGCGCGCAAACCCTGCTCGTCGAGCGCTACGGCTTTCTCGGCGGCACCCTGACCGCCGTGACCCTGGGCGGCTTCTGCGGCGGCTACGGGCTGTTCGGGGACGAGCTGCGGGAAGTGGTCGGCGGCCTCTACGCGGAGATGATCGATCGGTTGCGCGCGAAGGGCGCGGTCCATCCGGTCCAGCGGGTGGGCAAGGTCCACACCGTTCCCTACGACCCGACCCGGCTCAGGCTGGTCCTGGACGAGACCCTCGATGCGCACGGCGTCGAGTTGCTCCTGCATACCCTGGTCGTGGACGTTGTGCGCAACGGTCCGATGGTCGAGGCGGTCGTCGTCGCGAACAAGGCCGGCCGGGGCGCGATCGTTCCCCGCATGGTGATCGACTGCAGCGGGGACGGCGACGTGGCCTCCCTTGCGGGTGCCGAGTTCGTTCTCGGCGACGGAAAGCGGATGCAGTACGCCTCGAGCATGTTCCGGATGGTCGGCGTCGACGTGGAGGCCTTCGCCGCCTTTACGCGCGAACAGGTCACCGGGAAGCTGGAGCGGGCGGTGGCCGACGGCCATGCGCTGACGCGGACGACCGTCGCGCCATGGACGGGGCCGGTCCCCGGTGTCGTCCACCTCAATGCCACGAAGATCACCCGGCCCGACGGCTCGCCCTTCGACCTCGCGGACCCGCGGGATCTCACCGAGGCCGAGAAGGAGGGCCGGCGCCAGGCCTACCTCTACGAGGAGGTGATGCGCAACTACCTGCCGGGATTCGGGCAGGGAAGGATCGTGGAGCTGGGCGCAAACCTCGGCGTGCGCGAAACGCGGCACATCCTCGGCGACCACGTGCTGTCCGAGCGGGATGTCGAGACCTTCCAGAAGCCGGAGGACGGCGTGGTGTGCTCCGCCTGGCCCATGGAGATCCACGAGCAGGGTCGCAGGACGACCTGGAAGCACCTGCCGGACGGCGAGTACTACAAGATCCCCTACCGCTCGCTGCTGGTGCGCGACTTGTCCAACCTGCTCGTCGCCGGCCGGAACTTCTCCGCCACCCATCTCGCGCAGGCCTCCGCGCGGGTGGCCGCGATCTGCTGCGGCATGGGCGAGGCGGCCGGCACCGCGGCGGCGATGGCGCTGGCGAGCGGCAACGACGCCCGGGCGATCGCCGTGTCGGCACTGCTCGCGGATCTCGAGCGTCACGGCGCGATCCTCGATCCGCTGGCCCGCTAGCGCCGCGCAAGGCGCGCAGGAACATCGCAACGACCACAGGAAGCGGAAGGAATGAAGACACGAGCAGCAGTCCTCGAGCAGTCGCCGGCGCAACGGCCCTATGCCGAATCGCGGCCCCTGAAGATCATGGAGCTGGACCTGGCGCCGCCCGGTCCCGACGAGGTGCTGGTGCGGGTCAAGGCCGCCGGCCTGTGCCATTCCGACCTGTCCGTGGTCAACGGCGATCGCCCGCGACCGGTGCCGATGGCGCTGGGCCACGAGGCCGCGGGAATCGTCGAGGCGCTCGGCCCCGGGGTTTCCGACCTCGCCGTGGGCGACCATGTCGTGATGGTGTTCATGCCGTCCTGCGGCCATTGCGCGCCGTGCGCCGAGGGGCGCCCCGCGCTGTGCGAACCCGGTGCGGTGGCCAACGGGGTAGGCACGCTCCTGCGCGGGACCCGTCGGCTGAGCCGCCACGGCCGGGCCGTCCACCATCATGTGGGGGTTTCCGCCTTCGCGGACCGCGCGGTCGTCTCGCGCCGCTCGCTGGTCAAGGTCGATCCGGATCTCCCGTTCGAGCATGCGGCCCTCTTCGGATGCGCCGTCCTCACCGGCGTGGGCGCCGTGGTCAATACCGCCGGCGTGCAGGCCGGCCAGACCGTCGCCGTGATAGGGCTGGGCGGCGTGGGGCTCAATGCGGTGCTGGGCGCCGTCGCCGCGGGCGCATCGGAAGTGATCGCGGTGGATCCCGTGGCGGCCAAGCGCGAGCTGGCCGAGCGGCTGGGTGCCAGCGCCAGCTTCAATCCCGGCGACGAAGCGGCGGCCGCGCGCATCCGCGAGCTGACGCAGGGCGGCGTCGATGTCGCCGTCGAGATGGCCGGCTCGGTGCGGGCGCTGGAGTTCGCATACCGGATCACCCGCCGGGGCGGGGCGACCGTCACCGGCGGACTGGCGAATCCCGCCCACCTGATCGGGATCCAGCAGGTGTCCCTCGTCGGCGAGGAACGCACCCTCAAGGGGAGCTACATGGGGAGCTCGATCCCGTCACGGGACATTCCCCGGTACGTCGCGCTGCATCGCGCCGGCCGCCTGCCCATCGAGAAGCTGCTCACGAGCCGCGGACCGCTCGAGGAGATCAACGAGGCGCTCGATGCGCTCGCCGACGGATCGGCGATCCGCCACATCATCGACCTCTAGGCGCTATCGTCCCCGGCCGATCCGCGCGAGCGCCTCCTCGAGGCGCCCGACGGCGCCGTCCACGTCGCGAAGCTTGTCGAGGCCGAAGAGCCCGATCCGGAAGGTGCTGAAGTCCGCGGGCTCGTCGCACTGCAGGGGTACGCCGGCCGCGGTCTGCAGGCCGAGGCCGGCGAACTTCCTGCCCGAGCGGATGTCGGGATCGTCGGTGTACGACACCACCACGCCGGGCGCCTCGTAGCCCTGCGCCGCGACGCTGCGAAAGCCGTGGCGGGCGAGCGCGCCTCGCACCCTGTCGCCCAGCTCCTGCTGCGCGGCGCGCGCCTTGTCGAATCCGAAGTCCCGTGTCTCGAGCATGGCATCGCGCACGACGCGCAGCGCGTCGGTGGGCATCGTGGCATGGTAGGCATGGCCGCCGTTCTCGTACGCCTCCATGATCTGCAGCCACTTGCGCAGGTCGCAGGAGAAGCTCGAGCTGGTGGTGTCCTCGATGCGCTGGCGTGCGGTCTTGCCGAGCATGACGAAGGCGCCGCAGGGCGAGCCGCTCCAGCCCTTCTGCGGCGCGCTGACCAGGATGTCGATGCCGATCGCGGCCATGTCCACCCAGATCGCGCCCGAGGCGATGCAGTCGAGCACGAACATGCCCCCCGCCCCGTGCGTGGCCTCGGCCACCTGGCGCATGTAGTCGTCCGGCAGCATGAGGCCCGCGGCCGTCTCGACGTGCGGGGCGAAGACGAGGTCGGGCTTCTCGCGCGCGATGGCGTCCACCACCTCCTCGATCGGTGGCGGGGCCCAGGGCGCCTGCCGGCCCTCCTGCGTGGGGCGCGCCTTCAGCACGATCGATTCCGACGGGATGCCGCCCATCTCGAAGATCTGCGTCCAGCGATAGCTGAACCAGCCGGTGCGGATCACGAGGCACTTGCGCCCGTGCGCGAACTGGCGCGCCACGCCTTCCATCCCGAAGCTGCCGCTGCCCGGCATCACGATCGCGGCCGGGGCGTTGTACACCTCCTTCAGCGTGGCCGAGATGTCCAGCATGACCTGCTGGAACCTGCGCGACATGTGGTTGAGCGCGCGATCGGTGAACACCACCGAGTACTCGAGCAGGCCGTCTGGATCGACGTGGGGCAGCAGGCCGGGCATGGCGGGTCTCCGTGGTTCGGGGGATCGTCGGGCCAGCTTAGCACTCCGCCACCGTCGTCGTGCCCTGGCCCCGCCGGCGAACAGGGCCGGGGCGACTCCCGGCGCTAGCCCGGGGCGCCTGCGGCGACCAGGGCATCGGTGAGCGTCGGCAGGGCCCGCGCAGCGGTCGAGCGCCACCGGAAGTCCAGCGTCGAGGCCGTTGCCGACCGCTCCGGGTTGATCTCCACGATCACCGCACCCTCCGGGGCGAGGCCGACCAGGCCCGCGGCGGGCTGGACGGTGCCCGACGTGCCGACGATCACGAGCAGGTCGCAGGCGGCGATGCGGCGACAGGCCTCGTCCACGACGGCCGGGTCCAGGCTTTCGCCGAACCAGACGACACCCGGTCGGACATGGGCCTGGCACCGCGCGCAGCGAGGCGGGTCCAGCCGTTCCCGCGGCGTCTTCGGTGGCGGCGGGGGCAGCTCGGCCGCCTTCCCGCATGCTTCGCAGCGCGGCGCGAACAGGCTGCCGTGCAGGTGCAGCACGTCGGTGGCGCCCGCGCGCTCGTGCAGGTCGTCGACGTTCTGCGTCACGATCGCGGCCCCGAGCTCGCGCTGCAGGCGGGCCGCCGCCACATGCCCGGGATGGGGATGCGCCGCCATCACGAGGCCGCGTCGCCATTCGTACCAGCCCCAGACGAGCGCCCGGTCGCGCCGCCATGCCTCGGGCGTGGCCAGCTGCTGCGGGTCGAATGCGCTCCACAGCCCGTCGTCGCCGGAGCGGAAGGTCGGGATGCCGCTGTCCTGCGACATCCCGGCGCCGCTGAACAGCACGATGCGCTCGAAGCGCCGGCTCGACACGAGCCCCGCGAGGGGCGCCGGCAGCGGTTCCGGTGTGGGTCGGGTCATTCGGTCAGGCTCCCCGGTTCGTCATGGTGCCCCGGCGTGGTCCGCGTGGCCTCCGCCGACATGCGCTCAGCGCCGGTCGCCGCGGGGGCGCCGGCGCCTCAGTCGTACGGCGATGATCCACAGCACGTTGACCAGGACCCAGGTTAGCGCGGCGCCCGTGACCGCGAAGATCGCCAGCCCGAGCATCAGCGGCTTGCCGATGTGGCCGAGTCGCTGCCACCAGCGCGGTGGCGTTTCCACCAGGGGCGGTGCATGGTCCTCGGGCGTCTTGCCGTTCTCCGGCGCCGGGGCCTCCTCGTCGATCGCCTCGATTTCCCGCTTGATCTCCTTGGCGAGCGCCTCGACCTGGTCCTTCGATGCCTCGATGTCCACCGGCTCGCCCAGCAGCCACGCGCCGGTCTGGTAGGCCGCGATGCCGATCGGGACGTAGGTGAACGGATTGGAGACGAGCGTCGCGACCGCCGCGACCGGCAGGTTCGCCCGCAACAGGATCGCCACGAGTGCGGCGGCGGCGATCTGCATGACCGGGATCAGGAAGCCGAAGAACACCCCGATGGCGGCCCCGGCCGCGACCCGTCGCCGGCTGAGGTTCCACAACCAGCGGCGGCGCAGCAGCGGGCCCATCCACCGCAGGCTGTGGTGGTCGCGCAGCTTCTCCTCGGAGGGGATCCACCGCTGGATGCGTTGCCGGATCGTCATGCCACGATACTACCGGGGGGCGCCCGGTCTCCTTGCGCGGCGTGGTCGCCCATCCGTTTCCCCGACGAGAAACGGGGCGCCCGCAGGCGCCCCGTCGTGTGCGGCATCGAAGGGGGAAGACCGACGGTTCAGCCCCGCTTGAGCTCGAGCCGGCGCCGGTGCAGGATCGGCTCGGTGTAGCCCGAGGGCTGCCGGACGCCTTCGAACACCAGGTCGCAGGCCGCCTTGAAGGCCACGGTGTCGAAGCCGGGCGCCATCGGCCGGTACGCCGGGTCGTCGGCATTCTGCTTGTCCACCACCGCGGCCATGCGCTTCATCACTTCCATGACCTGGTCCTTCGTCACGATGCCGTGATGCAGCCAGTTGGCGATGTGCTGCGACGAGATCCGGCAGGTGGCGCGATCCTCCATCAGGGCGACATCGTTGATGTCGGGCACCTTGGAGCAGCCCACGCCCTGGTCGATCCAGCGGACCACGTAGCCGAGGATGCCCTGGGCATTGTTCTCCAGCTCCTGGCGAATCTCGTCCTCGCTCCACGACGGGTTGGGCTCGACCGGGATGGTGAGGATGTCCTCGAGCTTCGCGCGCCGCCCGCCGCGGGCGATCTCCTTCTGGACGGCGAAGACGTCCACCTGGTGGTAGTGGGTGGCGTGCAGGGTGGCGGCCGTCGGGCTGGGCACCCACGCGCAGTTGGCGCCCGCCTTCGGATGGCCGATCTTCTGCTCGAGCATCGCCGCCATGAGGTCGGGCATCGCCCACATGCCCTTGCCGATCTGGGCGCGACCGGAGAAGCCGCAGGCGAGACCGATGTCCACGTTCCAGTCCTCGTAGGCGAGGATCCACGGCTGCGACTTCATCTGCGCCTTGCGGATCATCGGCCCGGCATTCATCGAGGTGTGGATCTCGTCGCCGGTGCGGTCGAGGAAGCCGGTGTTGATGAACATCACCCGCTTGCGCGCCGCCCGCACGCATTCCTTGAGATTGACGGTAGTGCGACGCTCCTCGTCCATGATCCCGATCTTGACCGTGTTGGCCGGCAGGCCGAGCGCCTTTTCGACCCGGGTGAAGGTCTCGTCGGCGAAGGCGACTTCCTCGGGGCCGTGCATCTTCGGCTTGACCACGTAGATCGAGCCGGTCGCCGAGTTGCGCAGGCCGTCCTTCTTGGCAAGGTCGTGGCGGGCGATGAGCGTGGTGCACATCGCGTCGAGGAGGCCCTCGAACACTTCGTTGCCGTCGCGATCGAGGATCGCCGGGGTGGTCATCAGGTGGCCGACGTTGCGCACCAGCATGAGCGAGCGGCCCTTGAGACGCAGCGGCCGGCCGTCGGCGCCGGTGTACTCGCGATCGGGATTGAGCTTGCGCTGGAAGGTGCTGCCGCCCTTGGTCACGTCCTCCACGAGGTCGCCCTTCATGAGGCCCAGCCAGTTCCGGTAGACGAGCGCCTTGTCCTCGCCGTCGACCGCCGCTACCGAGTCCTCGCAGTCCATGATGGTGGTGACCGCCGCCTCGAGCAGCACGTCGGCCACGCCCGCCCGGTCGGTCGCGCCGATGTCGTGCTTGCGATCGATGACGATCTCGATGTGCAGGTGGTTGTTGCGCAGCAGGACGGCCGAGGGCTCGCCGGCGTCGCCCCGGTAGCCCGCGAAGCACGCGGGATCCTTCAGGCCGGTCTCGCCGCCTGCCGTCCGCGCGACGAGCTTGCCGTTGGCGACAGAATAGCCGGTGACATCGGCATGGCTGCCGCTCGCGAGCGGAGCCGCCTGGTCGAGGAAGCGGCGCGCCCAGGCGATGACGCGCTCGCCGCGGGCGGGGTCGTAGCCGCCGGCGGTGGGCGCATCGCCCATCGCGTCGGTGCCGTAGAGCGCATCGTAGAGGCTGCCCCAGCGCGCGTTGGCCGCGTTCAGCGCATAGCGGGCGTTCATCACCGGCACCACGAGCTGCGGCCCCGGGATCGTGGCGATCTCGGGATCGACCTTGCCGGTCTCGATGCTGAAGTCGGGTCCCTCGGGCAGCAGGTAGCCGATCTCGCGCAGGAACGCCTGGTACTCGGCCGGATCGATCGGCTTGCCCTTGCGGTCGAGGTGCCACTGGTCGATCTTCGCCTGCAGCTCGTCGCGCCGGGCGAGCAGGGCACGATTCTTCGGTGCCAGTTCGTGCAGCAGGTCGGACAGGGCCTTCCAGAAGGTGTCGGACGCGACGCCCGAGCCCGGCAGGGCCTCGTTCTCGAGCATGTCGTGCAGCACGCGGTCGACGGCAAGGCCGAACTTCTCGATGCGCTCAGTCATGATGGTTTCTCCTCGTTTCGGTTGATCGGTCGGCGCTCGCCCAGTGCGACCGCGACCACGTCGGTCAGCAGCGCGCCCGTGTGGTCGGGCCGGGCGCCGAGCTCGTCGAGCGGTGCGCCCTGGCGATTGATCCAGAACGTCGTGTAGCCATGCCAGCCGGCGCCGATCACGTCCCAGCAGTTCGACGACACGAACAGGATGCGACGGGCCTCGCAGCCGAAGCTCGCCGGGCCCAGCGCATACACCGCGTCGTCGGTCTTGAAGCTGCGCACCTGGTCTGCCGAGAGCACGGCGTCGAAGAGCGACGTCATGCCGGCCGAGCGAAGCGACACCCCGATCATCTCCGGGTCGCCGTTGGTCAGGATGCCCAGCCGCAGGCCGGCGGCCTTCATTTCGCGCAGCGCGGTCATGTTCTCCGGGAATGTCGAAAGGCAGGCGTACTGGCCCATCAGGCGTTCCTCGGTGGCCTCGTCCATCTCCAGCCCCAGGGCCCGCGCCGAGTGGCGCAGCGCATCGCGGGTGATCGCGAGGAACGGGCGGTACCTCCCCGCCAGCGCGCGCAGCCAGGAGTACTCGAGCTGCTTGCGGCGCCACAGCGCGGCGAGCGCCTCGCCCTGGCCGCGCCAGAGCTGCTCGGCGAGGCTCGCCACCGAGTTCACATCGAACAGGGTGCCATAGGCATCGAACACGACCGCGTCGAAGCGGCCGCGCGACGCCGACGCGGTCGTGAAAGCGGGGCTGGCCATGACGGGGGCGAACTCTCCGGGCGGATACTGCCGACTGTAGGTGAAACGGTCGGGCAATAAAACCGACCCACTGGCAATTCACCTTTGCATCAAAGGCAAAAGTCTAGCCTACCCGTCACGTCGCCCGGCGCGCCCGCGGCGTCGGCGGGTACAGCGCTTCCCTGGGCGCCGGCGCACGTTCAGAGATCCCTCGCGTAGCGCGCCAGCATCGTGGCCTGGTCCTCGGCCGGCCCCGACTCCCCGGTCTGGTCGTTGATCATCTGGCCGATCGTGGGCAGGACGCCGCGCTCGACGCGTGCCTCGTCGCTCCACAGCCTCGAGCGCATCAGCGCCTTGGCGCAGTGCAGGTAGACGGCGCGAACCGCGACCTCGATGACCACCCTGGGCCGGCGACGCTCGTCGGTCATCGCGTGCAGGCATTCGTCGTCCGTGCGCAGGCGGGCGATGCCGTTGACCCGCAACGTTTCGTCCACGCCCGGGACCAGGAACAGCATGCCGATCTGGTCGTTCACCAGCAGGTTGGACAGGCTGTCGAGCCGGTTGTTGCCCGGCGAGTCGGGCAGCCACAGGGTGTGGTCGTCCACGACGCGCACGAACCCGGGCGGACCGCCGCGCGGCGAGGCATCCAGGCCATCCACGCCGCCGGTGGCGATCACGCAGAAGGGCGAGAGCGAGATGAACTTGCGACTGTGTCGCTCGAGCGCGGGAATCTGCTTGGCGAGCGCCCGCGGCGTCGGATCCTTGTAGAGGCGTCGCAGGTCGGCGAGGTCTTCGATCATCGGCGGGTCCGTGAAGGCGGCGCCGCCCGGCAGCCGGGCGGCAGTCCGTCGATGGTACTGGAACCGGCCCCGCGCGCCGGCACGCCCGCGCGCGGGGGGCTTCGCCGTCGCGACGGCACTCGCGCGGCCGCCGCATGCTAGAGTCCGAATGCGCCGGCCACGACCGCCGGCGCGGTTCTCAGGGCGGGGTGGAAGTCCCCACCGGCGGTATGGCGCCTTGGCGCCGAGCCCGCGAGCGCCCTGCAGGCGGCGAGTTCGCCTGCAGGGGTCAGCAGATCCGGTGAGAAGCCGGAGCCGACGGTCACAGTCCGGACGGGAGAGAACACAAGCCCGGCACCCGGCCACCGCGGTGCCGGGGCGCCGTCCGTGGGGCCTCGCGTCCCCGCGACGGTCGCCGACGCCGTGCATCGCATGCGACGGCGTGGCGCCCGCTCCCGTCCACCCTGTCCTCATCAACCGGATCGCATGCCCTTCGGGCGCGATCCTCGGACACGGGAGAGTCGTCATGCCATCGCCAACCTCGTCGCCCGCCGGGCAAACCATCGCCATGCCCGACGTCGGGCGCATCGCCTTCGTCCAGTCGTGCTGGCACCGCGACATCGTCGATGTCGGT
>CAZDYQ010000015.1:0-47689 GCA_964509685.1 uncultured Burkholderiaceae bacterium | reverse complement strand
GTGGCGTCCCGTAGGGGATTCGAACCCCTGTACCTACCGTGAAAGGGTAGTGTCCTAGGCCTCTAGACGAACGGGACCCGCGTGATTTCCCGATTCAGGCACGGTCGGTACGTTCGCCGGTCCCGAAAAGGATTCTGTGGTGGAGGTAAGCGGGATCGAACCGCTGACCTCTTGCATGCCATGCAAGCGCTCTCCCAGCTGAGCTATACCCCCACAAGCAAGCCCGCAAGTATAGACACCCGGATCGAGCTTGTAAAGGGCCGAGCCAGCGCCGCGATGCAGGCGCATGCTAGACTGCTCCGCTTCCTTCCGGCCCCACCCTCCGATGGACCTGCCCGATGCCCGCACAGATCATTGACGGCGCCGGCCTGGCGCGCTCGATCCGGCAGCAATGCGCGATTCGCGCGAAGACCCTTACCGAAGCGGGTCACCAGCCGGGCCTTGCCGTGATCCTGGTGGGGGACTCGCCCGCGTCGGCGGTGTACGTGCGCCACAAGGTCAATGACTGCAAGGAGGTCGGGTTCCGGTCGGTGCTCGACCACATGCCGGAAGACACCACCGAGGAAGCCCTCCTCGCCCGGGTCCGCGAGCTCAACGCGGACCCGACGATCCACGGCATCCTGGTACAGCTCCCGCTGCCGAAGCAGATCTCGGAGCAGCGCGTGATCGCCGCCATCGCGCCCCACAAGGATGTGGACGGCTTCCATGTCGCCAGCGCCGGCGCGCTCATGACCGGTAGCCCCGGTTTCCTTCCGTGCACGCCCTACGGCGTGATGAAGCTCCTGGAGGCAGCCGGCGTTTCCCTCCGGGGGGCGGAGGCGGTGGTGATCGGCCGCAGCAACATCGTGGGCAAGCCGCAGGCGATGCTCCTCTTGCAGTCGGACGCAACCGTCACCATCTGCCATAGCAGGACCCGCGATCTCGCGTCCCACACGCGTCGCGCCGACGTGCTCGTCGCGGCGGTCGGCCGCGCGAAGATGATTACCGCCGACATGGTCAAGCCGGGGGCGACGGTGATCGACGTAGGCATGAACCGCGACGAGAACGGCAAGCTCTGCGGCGACGTGGACTTCGATTCCGTCGTCGAGGTTGCCGGCGCGATCACACCGGTCCCGGGCGGGGTGGGCCCGATGACGCGGGCGATGCTGCTCGTGAACACCCTCGAAGCCGCCGAACGCGCGCGTGCCGGCGGCGGCTGACGGCCCCGATGCCCGACCGGCGTCGGGGCCTGGACCAACCGAACAGGCCGACATGACGACCGACAATCCTCTGCTCGACTTCTCCGACCTTCCCGCATTCGACCGGATCGAGCCGGCGCACATCGCCCCGGCGCTCGATGTCCTGCTCGCCGAGGCGCGCGCCGCGCTCGAACGGGCGGTCGATCCCCTGCTCCCTGCGACCTGGGAGAACGTGGTCGTGCCGCTGGAGGACGCCACCGAGAAGCTCGGACGGGCGTGGGGCGTCGTCGGGCACCTGAACTCGGTCGCCGACAGCCCGCCGCTGCGCGAGGCCTACAACGCCAACCTGCCGCGGGTGACACAGTTCTGGACCGAACTCGCGCAGGACACGCGGCTGTTCGCGCGCTACAAGGCGCTGCGGGCGAGCCCGGAGTTCGACCGCTACGACCGGGCCCGGCGCAAGATCATCGAGAACGCGCTGCGCGACTTCCGCCTTGGCGGCGCCGAGCTCGTCTCGCCCGCGCGGGAGCGGTTCGCCGAGATCCAGGACCGCGCCGCCGCCCTGGCGCAGAAGTTCTCGGAAAACGTGCTCGACGGGACGAACGCCTTCGAGCTGGTGGTGGAATCCGCCGACGCGCTCGACGGCCTGCCGGCCGATGCGATCGAGGCGGCACGGGCGAGTGCCGAACAGGCCGGCAGGAAGGGCTACCGGATCACGCTGCAGTTTCCGTCCTACCTCCCGGTCATGCAGTACGCCAATGACCGCGGCCTGCGCAGGACGCTCTATCGCGCCTACGTGACCCGGGCGAGCGAGCATCCTTCGGCGCCGCAGGATCCCGAGCAGGCCGCGAAGCTCGACAACGGGCCGGTGATGGCGGAGATCCTCCAGCTGAGACGGGAGGAGGCACGGCTGCTGGGGTACCGTGATTTCGCCGAGGTCTCCCTCGTGCCGAAGATGGCCGAGTCGCCCGCGCAGGTCATCGACTTCCTCCGCGACCTCGCCGCCCGCGCCCGCCCCTTCGGCGAGCGCGACCTGGCGGAGCTCGCCCGCTTCGCGAAGAAGCGCCTCGGGCTCGATTCGCTCGAACCCTGGGACATCGCCTTCGTTTCCGAGAAGCTCAAGGAAGAGCGCTATTCCTTCTCCGACCAGCAGGTGAAGCAGTACTTCCAGCTGCCACGAGTGCTGGAGGGACTGTACGGCGTGGTCCGGCGTCTGTTCGGGATCGACATCCTTCCGGACGAGGCACCTGTGTGGCATCCGGACGTGCGCTTCTACCGGGTCGAGCGCGAAGGCACGGTCATCGGCCACTTCTACCTCGACCCGTACGCCCGCCCCTCGAAACGCCCCGGGGCGTGGATGGACGACGCGCGGGGCCGGCGCCGACTGCCGAACCGACTGCAGACGCCGGTAGCCTACCTTGTCTGCAATTTCCAGCCGCCCGTCGGCGACAAGCCCGCGCTGCTCACGCACGACGATGTCACCACCCTTTTCCACGAGTTCGGCCATGGCCTGCACCACCTGCTCACGCGGGTGGACGAACTCGGCGTCTCGGGCATCTCGGGCGTCGAATGGGATGCGGTCGAACTGCCCAGCCAGTTCATGGAGAACTTCTGCTGGGAATGGGAGAACGTGCGCGCCATGAGCGCCCATGTGGACACCGGCGAGCCCCTGCCGCGCGAGCTGTTCGACCGGATGCTCGCTGCGAAGAACTTCCAGGCGGGCATGGCGACGCTGCGCCAGATCGAGTTCGCCCTGTTCGACATGCTGCTGCATGTCGAGGAGGTGACCGACGTGTCGGGGATCCAGGCCGTGCTCGATGCGGTCCGCAAGGAAGTCGCCCTGCTCCCGGTGCCGACATGGAACCGGTTCCAGAACAGCTTCTCGCACATCTTCGCCGGTGGATACGCCGCCGGCTACTACAGCTACAAGTGGGCCGAGGTGCTGTCCGCGGATGCGTACGCGGCCTTCGAGGAAGCGGCCGCGTCGCCGCAGCCCGAGCAGGCCATCGGCGAGGCCGGACGGCGTTTCCTCGACGAGGTCCTGGCGGTGGGCGGGAGCCGACCGGCGATCGAATCCTTCCGCGCGTTCCGGGGCCGGGAGCCGAGCCTCGAGGCGCTGCTGCGCCACAACGGCATGGTCGAGGAGGCCTGACTCCCGGCCCGGCGACTCAGAAGACGAGCGAGCCGGTGAGCAGTCCCGCCACGACCAGGATGACGAGGATCGCGATGGCGATGTAGAAGAGGATCTTGGCGATGCCTGCCGCGCCGGAGGCAATGCCGGTAAAGCCGAGCAATCCTGCGACGATCGAGATCACGAAGAAGATCAGCGCCCATTTCAGCATGGTGTCTCCCGGTTCCTGGTAGCGGCAAGCCGCCGCGCCCCGGGCCTCGCAATCCCCGTGCCTGTGCCGCGCCCCCGTGCGGTGCCACGCCTCCTCCCCTGCGGTTGCCGCGCCGCCCCTCCCTTCGCGCGATACCGCTGCCGGGCCTTCGTCCGCCGTCCGTCGCCCCGAACCGGGCGCTCGCCCTGCTCCGCCTCGGGCTGCGGTCGGTCGCGGGCGACAATCGCGCGAGGAATTCCTCACCTCAGCCGGAGTGGTCGATGTCGAAAGCTCGCAAGCTCGTGGGACTGGTCGCCGCAGCGCTCGCGCTCGCCGCCGGCGGACCCGCCCTCGCGCAATCGACCTTCAAGTGGGTCGATGCCCAGGGCCGCACGCACTACGGGGACCAACCCCCGCCCACGGGCGCGGTCGAACTCTCGGTCGCCCGCGCGACGGCGAGCGCCGATGCCGCCCCCGGGGGCCTGCCCTCCGCGCTCGCCCGGGTCGCCCGGAGCTATCCCGTCGTGCTCTACGTGACCGACGACTGCAAGCCCTGCGAGCTGGGGCGCAAGCTCCTCGCCGAGCGCGGCGTGCCGTACGCCGAAAGGAAGGTGAGCGCACTCGACGATGTCGAGGCGTTCAGGAAGCTCGGCTTCACGGAGGTCGGATTTCCTTCGATCAGCGTAGGACGCGAGCGCAGCACCGGCTTCGACAGCCAGGCATGGACGCGCCTGCTCGACGCGGCCGGCTATCCGGCCGAGTCCATGTTGCCGCCCGGATGGCGACCGCCCGCCGCGACGGCGCTCGCGCCGCCCGCGATCCGACCGGGCGAGCTGACCGCCGATGCGGGCGCCGCGAGCGATCCGTCCCGCCTGCTCGACGTGCCCAGCCTGAGCCGAACCAGCGCGCGCCCGGTTCCTCCCCCTCGGGACACCGGCTTCCGCTTCTAGCCCCGCGGCGCCGGGCCGCGCCCTAGCTGGTCACGAAGCGGAAGGGTACGAGCGACTCCGAGTCGCTGTCGGGCACGAGCGGCTTGCCAGCCGGCGGGAACGCACGCTGGACGCAATCGGGTCGTGGGCAGACCCTGCAGCCCGGCCCTATGGGCATGACCTCGGGCGGATCGTCGAGGTCGATTCCGTCCGCATAGACGAGCTCGCGCGCCTGCGACAGCTCGCATCCCAGGCCGATCGCGAACAGCTTTTTCGGCCGGCGCCAGCCACCGCCGCCGCGTTCCACCGTGCGCGCAATCCCGAAAAAGCGCGTCCCGTCCGGCATTTCGACGACCTGGGTAAGGATGCGCCCGGGGTGTGCGAATGCCTCGTGCACATGCCAGAGCGGACAGGCCCCGCCATGGCGGGCGAAATGGAAGTTGGTCGCGCTCTGTCGCTTCGAGATGTTCCCCGCCTGGTCCAGTCGCACGAAATAGAACGGCACGCTGCGCTCGCCAGGACGCTGCAGCGTCGAGAGACGATGGCAGATCGTCTCGAAGCCGACCCGGAATCGGCCCTGCAGCCCCTCGATGTCGTAGCGCGCGCGGCGCGCCTGCGCCAGGAACTCGCCGTAGGGCAGCAGCAGCGCGCCGGCGAAGTAGTGCGCGAGGGCCTGGCGCGCCAGCGCCTGCGTGGCGGCATCGGTGAAACCCCCCTCCCGGATCTCCGCCTCCAGAATGTCTCGATGCGCCAGCAGGGCATACTGCGTCGCCAGCTGGAAGGCGCGCTGCGCATCGCTCAGCTGCGGCGCGACGACGAGGCGCCGTCGCGACGGCTCGTGCCGCCGGAGCCATTCGAAACCGGGCTCGCCGACAGTCACCTCCACCCCGCAGTCGGTCTCCAGCGCGCGGGCCACGGCCGCGGCGCGCCCGCCCGGGCGGAGCGCCCACCGCCGCGCCAGCTGCTCCGCGAGCCGGTCCAGTCCGTCGAGGTAGTTGTCGCGCTGGTTCAGGTACTCGCGGACCACTTCGTGAGGCAGGGGCACGAGGCGCCCGCCGCCATGGCCGCCCTCGAACTCCCCGTAGAGCCGGTCCAGCGTCTGGGCATGCTCCTCCTGCAGCCGCAGGTAACGCTGGTAAAGTGTGAGGAACGCGTCGGCGAGTTCGGGCGCCTGCTCGACCATGCGCGCGAGCGCCACGGGCGGCACGGGGTCGATCCGCAGGGTGCGGTCGGCCAGTGCGGCATCGAGTTCGGCGAGTCGATGACGATCGCCCTCGTCGGAGAACTGCGCGACGTCGCCGCCGAAGACGTCCGCCAGCCTGAGCAGCACCGCCGCCGTCACCGGACGCTGGTTGTTCTCGATCTGGCTGACGTAGCTGAGCGAGAGCCCCAGGCGGCCGGCGAGTGCACCCTGTGTCCAGCCGCGGCGCTCCCGCAGGCGCCGCACGCGGGGCCCCACGAAGAGCTTCCGGACGGTGGTCATTTCACAAGTTCCGCAAATCGCTCGCCTGTTTGCGAACGCATACGCAGCTTTTCTTTTCCACTTCCGTGGCTTGCTGCGGCTTGTAAAGGTAGTGTATAGGTTTCGTGCAAATATGCCGGCCCGGTCGAGCCCGCATCCCATGCCTATCAGGAGACTCCCATGACCGATTCCTCTCTGCCCGGCGTACCGGTGCTGATCAACGGTGAATTTCGCCAGTCGAAGGCCAGCCGCTGGCGCGACCTGGTCAACCCGGCCACCCAGGAGAAGATCGCGCGGGTGCCGATGTGCACCGCCGACGAGGTGGCCGAGGCCGTCGCCGCGGCCAAGGCGGCATTCCCCACCTGGCGCAAGACGCCGATCGGGACTCGCGCCCGCATCTTCCTGACCTACCAGCAGCTCATCCGCGAGAACATGAAGGAGCTCGCCGCCATCCTTACCCGGGAGCAGGGCAAGACGCTCGCGGACGCGGAAGGCGACGTGTTCCGGGGCCTCGAGGTCGTCGAGCACGCGGCCGGCATCGGCAACCTGCAGCTCGGCGAGTTCGCCAACAACGTGGCCAACGGGGTCGACACCTACACCCTGCTCCAGCCGCTGGGCGTCTGCGCGGGGATCACGCCCTTCAACTTCCCGGCGATGATCCCGCTCTGGATGTTCCCGATGGCCATCGCCTGTGGAAACACCTTCGTGCTCAAGCCCTCGGAACAGGACCCGATGGTGACGATGCGCCTCGTCGAGCTGGCGCTCGAGGCCGGCATCCCGAAGGGCGTGCTCAACGTCGTTCACGGTGATGCCGAGTCCGTGGACGCGCTCTGCGACCATCCCGACATCAAGGCGATCTCCTTCGTCGGGTCGACGCGCGTCGGCACGCACGTCTACCAGCGCGCCTCGCAGGCGGGCAAGCGCGTGCAGTGCATGATGGGCGCGAAGAACCATGCGGTCGTGATGCCCGACGCGCACAAGGAGCAGACGCTCGACGCGCTCACGGGCGCGGCGTTCGGGGCAGCCGGCCAGCGCTGCATGGCCGTCTCCGTGGCCGTGCTGGTCGGAGAGGCCCAGAAATGGATTCCCGACCTCGTGGAGCGCGCCAGGCGGCTCAAGGTCGGCGCGGGCGTCGACAATCCGGACCTCGGCCCGCTGATCTCCGGCGCGGCCCATGAGCGGGTCATTTCCCTCATCGCGCAGGGCGTGCAGGAAGGCGCGAAGCTCGAGCTCGATGGTCGCGACATCAAGGTGCCCGGCTATGAGAAGGGCAACTTCGTGGGACCGACGATCTTCTCGGGTGTGAAGCCCGGTATGACCATCTACGACCAGGAGATCTTCGGCCCGGTGCTCTGCGTGGTGGCCGCCGACTCGCTCGACCACGCGATCGAGATCATCAACGCCAATCCCAACGGCAACGGCACGGCGATCTTCACCCAGTCGGGCGCCGCGGCCCGCCGCTTCCAGGACGACATCGACGTCGGCCAGGTGGGCATCAACCTGCCGATCCCGGTGCCGGTGCCGATTTTCTCGTTCACGGGCTCGCGGGCCTCGAAGCTGGGCGACCTCGGTCCCTACGGCAAGCAGGTCGTCCTGTTCTACACGCAGACCAAGACGGTCATCTCGCGCTGGTTCGACGACGATGTCTCGAGCGGGGTGAACACCACGATCCGCCTGCACTGAGGAAACCGGCGAAGCCGGGGGAGATCGCGGCCGATGGATTTCGAACTGTCCGAGGACCAGCGCGCCTTCCAGAGCGCGGCGCGCGAGTTCGCCCGCGAGGTGTTCGCGCCGAACGCCGCGCGATGGGATGCCGAGGCGATCTTCCCGGTGGAGGAGATCCGGCAGGCCGGCGAGCTCGGCTTCTGCGGCCTGTACTCGCCCGAGGCGCACGGCGGCCTCGGGCTCTCGCGGCTCGACGCGGCGATCGTGCTCGAGGAGCTCGCCGCCGCCTGCCCTTCCACCGCCGCCTTCATCTCCATCCACAACATGGCGACGTGGATGGTGACCACCTTCGGCAGCGACCGGCTCGTCGCGGAATGGGGTCATCGGCTCACGCGTGGCGAGGCGCTGGCCTCCTACTGCCTGACCGAGCCCGGGTCGGGCTCGGACGCCGCCTCGCTGCGCACGACCGCGCGCGCGGAAGGCGCCGAGTGGGTGATCGACGGTGGCAAGGCCTTCATCTCCGGCGCCGGGTCCACCGACCTGCTGGTGACGATGGTACGCACGGGCGGGCCGGGCGCCTCCGGGATCTCGGCCATCGCCATACCCGGCAATGCCGAGGGCATCCGCTACGGTCGCAAGGAGGAGAAAATGGGCTGGAATAGCCAGCCCACCCGCCAGATCTCGTTCGACGGCGTCCGCGTGCCGATGCACCACCTGCTGGGCCGCGAGGGCGAGGGCTTTCGCATCGCCATGCGCGGGCTCGACGGCGGCCGGATCAACATCGCGACCTGCTCGGTTGGCGCGGCGCAGGGGGCGCTCGAGGCCACGCAGCGCTACCTCAAGGAACGGCGCCAGTTCGGCCAGAGCCTCGCCGAGTTCCAGGCATTGCAGTTCCGGCTCGCCGACATGGCGACCGACCTGGTGGCCGCGCGCCAGATGGTCCGGCTTGCGGCCTCGCGTCTCGATGCGGGCGCGCCGGACGCCAACACCTACTGCGCGATGGCCAAGCGATTCGCGACCGACGTCGGCTTCGAGGTCTGCAACCAGGCGCTGCAGCTCCACGGCGGCTACGGCTACCTGCGCGACTACCCCCTGGAGCGGCTCCTGCGCGACGCGCGCGTGCACCAGATCCTCGAAGGAACCAACGAGATCATGCGAGTCATCATCGCGCGCCGCATGCTGCAGGAAGACGCCCTCGAGTCCGTACGATGATCGAGGAATCCCAGGACGGCGTTCGCATCGCCGAGATCCCGACCGCATCGGGCCACCGTTTCGGCCACGCCACGCTCGACGCCCCCGCGAGCCTGAACGCGCTCACGCTCGCGATGGTCGATCGCCTGGCCTCGCAACTCGACCAGTGGATCGAGGATCCGGGGATCGCCGGCATCGTGCTCGATGCGGTGGGCGACAAGGCGTTCTGCGCGGGCGGCGACGTCGTCGCGCTCTACCGCTCCATCCGTGCGGCTTCCCCGGGCGCGGTGCCCGCGGAGGCGGCCGCCTTCTTCGAGCGCGAGTATCGACTCGACTACCGCATCCACACCTGTCCCAAGCCCGTGCTTTGCTGGGGACACGGCATCGTGATGGGCGGCGGCATCGGGCTGCTCGCGGGCGCATCGCACCGCGTCGCCACGCCCGCGACCCGCCTGGCAATGCCGGAAATCTCGATCGGTCTCTATCCGGACGTAGGCGGGAGCTGGTTCCTCGGCCGCGCCCCGGGGAGGACCGGCCTGTTCCTCGCGCTCACCGGTGCGCCGATGAACGCCGCCGACGCGCGCTTCGTCGGGCTGGCCGACTTCGTGGTCGCCCACGACGACAAGGCAGCGGTGCTCGAGACGATCTCCGCGAGCCGGTGGGAGGGTTCGCGCAAGGCCGACGATGCCAACCTCGGCGCGCTGCTCGATGCGCACGCGTGCCCGCCGCCCGCATCGCCGCTGCGGACGCACTACGACCGGATCGATGCGCTGATCGGCCACGACGGGCTGGCGCCGGCGCTCAGGCGCATCGGGACGCTCGCGGACGATCCCGATCGCTGGCTCGCGCAGGCGGGCGAAGCTTCCCGCCGGGGTTCGCCCACGTCGGCCGCCCTCGCCTTCACGCTGCTCGAGAGGGCGCGCCACCTGTCGCTCGCCGATGTCTTCCGCCTCGAGTACCAGGCCTCGGTCGGATGCTGTGTCCACCACGACTTCGCCGAGGGCGTTCGCGCCCTGCTCGTCGACAAGGACCGCAATCCCCGCTGGCGGCCCGCCTCGCTCGACGAAGTCGACGACGCCTGGATCGAGGCGCACCTGCGCCCACGTTTCGACGGCCCGCATCCGCTGGCCGACCTCGCCTGACCGACACCAGCACAGCAGATCACGGAGACTCAGCGATGTCCGATGCAGCTTCGACCCCGGTGGCCTTCATCGGCCTGGGCAACATGGGTGCGCCGATGGCGGCGAACCTGCGCAAGGCCGGATTTCCCGTGCGTGGTTACGACCTGAGCGACCAGGCCCGCCAGCAGGCGGGCGGTGAGGGCGTGGAGATCGCCGAATCGGCCCGCGCGGCATTGCCCGGGGCCAAGGTGGTGGTATCGATGCTGCCGGCGAGCCGCCACGTCGAATCGCTGTATCTCGGCGACGAGGGGCTGCTCGAGGCCATCGAGAAGGACACGCTCATCATCGACTGCAGCACGATCGCCCCGGCGAGCGCGCAGAAGGTGGCCGCCGCGGCGGCCGCCCGGGGCCTCGCCATGCTCGACGCGCCGGTCTCCGGCGGAACGGCGGGCGCCGCCGCCGGCACCCTCACCTTCATCGTCGGCGGCGACGCGAAGGCGCTCGAGCGTGCGCGTCCGGTGCTCGAAGCGATGGGCAGGAACATCTTCCACATGGGCGACGCCGGCGCGGGCCAGGTCGCCAAGCTGTGCAACAACATGGCCCTCGGCGTGATCATGGCCGTCACCGGCGAGGCCATCGCGCTCGGCGCCCGGCACGGGCTCGATCCCAGGAAGCTGTCCGACATGATGGCGGTGAGCACGAGCCGGAGCTGGGCGACCGAGGTCTGCAATCCATGGCCCGGCGTCATCGAGTCGGCGCCGGCCTCGCGCGGATATACGGGCGGATTCGGCAACGACCTGATGCTCAAGGACCTTGGGCTCGCGGTGGAGGCCGCGATGGGCGTGGGCGCGACCATCCCCCTCGGCGAGCTCGCGCGCAACCTGTATGCGCTCAACCGGGCCGCGGGCCGGGGCGGCCTCGACTTCTCGAGCGTGGTGAAGCTGGTCGCCCCCGACGCGTGACACGCCGGGCGTGCCTGCCCGGCGCCCCCGCGCTCAGGCGAGCAGGCGCGCCAACGTCACGTTCAGCAGGTATCCGCCTCCGACCAGGAAGACGCACAGCGCAAGGCCCAGCTTGAGCGGGCCCGCGCCCGCCTCGCGGATCGCACCGAAACGCGTCCGCAGCCCGAGCGCCGCCATTGCGATCGCGAGCAGGAAGTTCGCGAGGCCGGCGAGCACGTCCGCGACGGCCCGCGGCAAGGCCCCTGTCGAGCTCAGCATCGCGGCGCCGATGAATCCCACGGCGAACCACGGGATCCCGGCGCGCGCCCGGCGACCGGACTCGCCGCCACCTGCACCCGCCACGAGACCCAGCACGAGCAGGAAGGGCGCCAGCAGCATCACGCGCCACATCTTCTCGATCACGGCGGTGGCCGCCGCCTGGTCGCCGACGCTCTCGCCGGCAGCCACCACCTGTGCCACCTCGTGGACGGTGGATCCCACGTAGACGCCGTAGGCATGTTCGCTCATGCCCAGGAAGGGATAGAGCGCCGGGTACA
The DNA here is from genome assembly GCA_964509685.1 of uncultured Burkholderiaceae bacterium. Taxonomy (GTDB): domain Bacteria; phylum Pseudomonadota; class Gammaproteobacteria; order Burkholderiales; family Burkholderiaceae_E; genus JAMLIN01. The sequence goes on along the minus strand of CAZDYQ010000015.1, from coordinate 36,324 downwards.
GGAACATCGACAGCGTCCCGAAGACGACCACGGTCGCGACCGCGACCGACACCGCTTCCGGCCGCGCGCGAACGATTCCCTGGGTTGCCATTACCGCCGCGGCGCCGCAGATCGAAGCGCCCGCGCCGATCAGGATCGCGCTCGACCGGTCGAGGCCGAACACGCGGGTTCCCAGGACGAGGGCAACCGAGAAGGTGAGCAGGACCACCATCATGCCCGTCGCGATCCCGGCCAGCCCGACCTCGCCAATGTCCTGGAAGGTGATCCGCAGGCCGAACAGGACGATCCCGCCGCGAAGAACGATCGACCGGCAGAAGTCGAAGCCGGGATCGAGCACGCGCGCCGAGGCGAGCCCGAGATTGCCCACCAACATGCCGAGGACGATGGCCAGTGTGAGCGTGCCGAAACCCCATGCCGCCGCCGACGGCAGCGCGGCGCAAAGAAACGCCAGGCCGGCGAGCAGCATCGAGACCGACGCGCCGGGCAACAGCGCGAGCAGCCTGCCGCGCGCGCGCGCGGCGACAGTACGAAGAGGCACCGGGAGTTCCCGTCGAAATGGGATTGGGCCGCAAGACTGGGGCAAGCCAGTGCATGAGTCCAATACATCGTTCTCATAGTAGTATCGAATCGCTTTATGCCTGCGACGAATCCCCGCCTCAACCTGCACCTGCTGCGCGCCTTCTTCGAGGTCTCGCGCGAGCGCAGCTTCTCGAGGGCGGCAGGAAAACTCCATGTGAGCCAGCCCGCCGTGTCCCGGGCGGTGCGCGAGCTCGAGTCGCAGGTCGGCCTGCCGCTGCTGGAACGCCCCGGCCGAGGCGCGCGCGAGCTGCGCCTCACCGAAGCCGGGCATGCCCTGTTCGAGCATGCCCGGGGAATCTTCGCCCTCGAACGGGCGGCCGTGGAGGAGATCGGCTCGCGCCGCACGCAGCGGCGCGGCCGACTCGTCGTCGGGGCGAGCACCACCGTCGCGGGCTACTGGCTGGCGCCCCGACTCGCCGAGTTCCTGCGCGATGCGCCGGGCATCGATGTCCAGGTGCGCGTGGGCAATACCGCTTTCGTCGAGCAGGCCCTCATCGACTGCGAGATCGACATCGGCATCGTGGAGGGCCCGGTGCATGACCCGCGAATCGAGGCCGTGCACTGGGGGGACGACCCCATGTGCCTCGCCGCCTGCGCGTCCAGCCCCCTGGGTAGGCGGGCCCGCCTGTCGGCCGGGACGCTCGCCGGGCAGACCTGGCTCATGCGCGAGAGCGGGTCCGGGACGCGTGAGGTCGCCGAGCGGTTCATGCGCGCCCATGGGATCGAGGCGGCGCGCACGATCGAGATATGGAGCAACGAGGGCATCGCCAGAGCGGTAGCCGCGGGACTCGGCATCGCCCTGCTGCCCGCCTGCGTCGTCCGGGAGCTGCAGGCAATGAAGGCGGTCAAGGCGCTGCGATTCGCCCCGGACGCCCCGATCGTCCGGCCGCTCTACCGGCTGGAGCTCCGGGAGCGGCCCGCCTCCCCGCTCCTGCGCCGTTTTCGCGAAGTGCTCGCGGTCCCGTCGAGATCGCCTCCGCGGCTCGCGCGGGCCTGATCCTCCGGCGCTCCGCGCGTAGCCGCGCGCGGGGCGCTTCGTCGGGACCTTGCGCGCAGTTTCTTCCAGCCCAGGGCCGCATTTCCTGCGGTCCGCGCGAAAGTCGCGGAGGCACGGGAAATGCTGCCCTCGCGGATCGGCCGGTCCGCGGCCGCCGAAGGCGCGATCTCCATCCAGCGGACGGCCCACCCCCCGGGGAGTTCATGAAGAAGCGACGCGGATCGACTCGTCGGGTATGGCGGACGCTGGGCGCGGCGGTCTGGCGCTTTCGCCGCCGGACCCTCGCGGCGTTCGGACTGGTCGTCCTGGCCAAGCTGGCCGCGGTATCCGTCCCCATTTCCCTCAAGCGCATCATCGACGAGCTCAGCGTCCCGGACGTGGCACTCGCGCTTCCCGTCTACCTGCTGCTCGCCTACGCCATCCTGCGCCTGCTCGTCACCGTGTTCAGCGAGCTGCGCGACGTGGTGTTCGCGCGGGTGGTCCAGACGACGGTTGCCGATTTCCTCGTCCGGGCCTTCACCCATCTCCACGAGCTTGGACCGCGGTTCCACAACCGGCGCCAGACGGGAGGCTTGACGCGTGACGTGGAGCGAGGCACCGCCGGGGTCGGGTTCCTGCTCGGCGTCGCACTCTTCACGATCGTTCCCACCCTGATCGAGATGATCGCCGTCGTGATGATCATGACCCTGGCCTACAGCAACCTGTTCACCGCCATCATTGTCGCCACCTTCGTCGTCTACTCGGTCTTCACCGTCGCCTTCACCGAACGCAGGGCCGTGTACCAGCGGGCGATGAACCGGCTCGACTCCCACGCCAACAGCCGCCTGGTGGACAGCCTGCTCAACTACGAGTCGGTCAAGTTCTATGTCGGCGAGGCCGCCGAGGAGCGCCGGTTCCACTCGATCATGAACAAGTGGGCACGAACGGCGGTGCGCAACCAGAAGGCGCTGTCCACCCTGCACATCGGGCAGAGCTCGATCATCGCGGCGAGCGTGGCGACGATCATGCTGCTCGCCGGCGAGCATGTGGTCGAGGGCAGGATGACGGTGGGCGACCTGGTCCTCGTCAATGCGTACGTGCTGCAGATCTGTCTTCCGCTCAATTCGCTCGGCTTCATCTTCCGCGAGGCCAAGGATGCCACGATCAACTCCGAGCGGCTCTTCGACCTGCTGGAGGAGCCGCCCGACATCGTCGATGCGAGTCCTCTGCCGGACCTGGAGGTGACTGGCGGGGAGATCCGCTTCGAGGGCGTGTCCTTCGCCTACGAGCCCGACCGTCCCGTGCTGCACGACGTGTCCTTCACCGTCGGGGCGGGCAAGACGGTCGCCGTGGTGGGCGGAAGCGGATCGGGCAAGTCCACCCTCGCCCGCCTCCTGTTCCGCTTCTACGACCCGTCGTCGGGCAGGATCACGATCGACGGCCAGGACATCCGCCATGTGAGTCGGCCCAGCCTGCGTCGCGCCATCGGCATCGTTCCCCAGGATACGCCGCTCTTCAACGACACCATCGGCTACAACATCGCCTACGGCCGGCCGGGCGCGAACGCCGACGAAGTGGCGGAAGCCGCCGGCGCCGCGCAGATCGACGGCCTGGTCCGAAGCCTTCCCGACAAGTACGACACCCTGGTCGGTGAACGCGGGGTCAAGCTCTCGGGAGGAGAACGCCAGCGCATCGCAATCGCCCGCGCCATCCTGAAGAACCCGCCCATCCTCGTACTGGACGAGGCAACCGCGGCCCTGGATACGCGTTCCGAGCGTGCTATCCAGAACGAACTCGAGCGCCTGGCCCGGAATCGCAGCACGCTTCTCATCGCCCACCGGCTCTCGACCGTCGTCGATGCGGACGAGATCCTCGTGATGGAGCACGGCCGGATCGTCGAACGGGGCACGCACGGCGAACTGCTCGCCGGGGCCGGCGTCTATGCGCAGATGTGGGACCTGCAACAGCAACAGCAGGACCTGGAGCGTGCCGAGAAGCGCCTCGCCCTGCAGCCACTCAACCTCGGCACGATGGTCGTCGATGTCCTCGACGGTCTGCGCCCGGTCTTCGAGGAACGAGGCATCAAGCTCTACGTCAGCATCGAGCCGGAGCCGATCCGGGTGACGGCCGAGCTGGCGGCGCTGCACGAGGCGATCTGGGCCGCGGCCGCCTACATGGCGGATCTCGTCGGCCGGGGCGGCAGCCTGGAACTGCGGCTGGAGCGCCAAGGCTCCCGGGCCCGGCTGGGCATGCGCGGCGCCGTGGATCCCCGCTGGCCGCAACCGGAACACGACGAGGCCTTCAGGACGCCACGCCTCGATGTCGCCTCGACGGAAGCGCTGCTCGGCGGGCTTGGCGGGCGCTTCCGGCTGTCCCAGGACGAAGTTACGGCAGGGGTCCTGTTCGAGATGCCGTTGCGGGCGGTGAACACGGCGTCGAACGAGACGCCACTGCTCGGCAGTCTTCCGTCCCTGAAGGGCGTCTCCGTCGCCTGTATCGATCGGGATGACGAGGCGCGCGAGCTCGTGCGGGACGTTCTCGTGCCCCAGGGGGTGGACTTCAGGCCGTTCTCGTCCGGCGATGCGGCGCTCGCCTGGCTCGCCGCGACTCCCGTCGAGCGGTGGCCGCACGTCCTGCTTTGCGACATATCGCTCGGAGCCGGCGCCGACGGCTACGAAGTCATCGGTGAAGTGCGTCGCATCGAGGAAGGACGGCGCGTCCCGCCCTCGGAACGGCTGCCCGCCATCGCCCTCACGGCACTTTCGTCGTCGCGGGACCGGATCCTGGCCCTGCTGGCCGGCTTCCAGCTTCACATGGCCAAGCCGGTCATGCCCGACGAACTGCTTGCGGGCATCGCCAGCGTAGCCGCGCACCCACCTGCGCGCCCCAGCCAGAAGAACTGAGCTCCCCGTCACCCGGTCACCACCCCAGGAGGAACACCGATGCCGGCATCCGCGCTCACCACCGCCCCCCAGGGCAGTCATTTCGCCAACCAGGCCGCGGCCTCACGCGCGATCGACATCGTCATGCCTGCGATCGCGGCGGCAATGGCCGACACGCGCTTCGGCGAGAGCAGCTGTCTTCACATCGTGGTCATGGATCCGGCCCGTCGTCCCGGTTCGTGCCGCTTCGAGGAGGAGATCCTGTGCGAGCGGTCGCTCGGCAGGCCGGAATCCTGGGACGCCGACTACGCCGGCATGGCGCGCGCCAAGGCACGCCTGGGCTGGGCGCACGGATCCGGCACCCACGACATACAGGCTTGCCGACCGCACCTGCTGCAGCACGGCGACACCCTGCTCTGGGGAGGGGCATGCCTCGATGGCATCGTGGTCGCGATGAGCGGCTTCCATCCCTGGTACGACGAAGGCTTCTCCTGCGCCATCGCCGCATGCCTGCGCGCACTGGCCCGCGAGGCGCGAGAGCGTCACCACGGCGGCCTGTTCGTCGAATGAGCTGGGCATGGCGATTGCCGCTCCTCGCGGTCGAAGCGCTGATGACGCGAGAAAGTCCATGCAGTCACCCCGGATCGCCCTGGTCAGCGAGCATGCATCGCCGCTCGCGGCGAGCGGGAGCATCGACTGCGGCGGCCAGAACGTCTATGTGGCGAACGTGGCGCGACAGCTGGCGGAACGCGGATGGTCCGTGGATGTCTTCTCGCGCCGCGAATCGCCGGATGCGCCCGTCGTGACCCAGTGGCTGCCCGGAGTACGCGTGATCGCCGTTCCGGCAGGCCCGGCCCGCCCCATCCCGAAAGAAGCGCTTCTGCCGCACATGGACGAGTTCGCGACATGGACGGCGCGTTTTGCCCGCTGGCAGAGCCAGCCTTATGCGCTGGTGCACGCCAACTTCTTCATGTCCGCATGGGTCGGGCTGCAGCTTCGGCGCGTCCTTGGCATGCCCCTCGTCGTGACCTTCCATGCACTGGGCCGGGTGCGACGCGCCCACCAGCAGGCGGCGGACGGCTTTCCCGATCTTCGCTTCGAGATGGAACAGCAGGCGATGGACTCGGCCGATATCCTCGTCGCTGAATGTCCGGAGGATCTTGCCGACATGCGTCGCTTCTACCGGGTCGATCCGGGCCGCGTGCGCATCGTTCCCTGCGGCTTCGACCCCGGGGAGTTCAGCCCGCTGCCGCGCCGCCGGTCGCGCGAGCTCCTCGGCATGCCCGTGAACGAGTTCTCCGTCCTGCAGCTCGGACGCATGGTGCCTCGCAAGGGCGTCGATACCGTTGCGCAGTCGATCGCGGCGCTGCAAGGCCGTTTCGGCATTCAGGCCGTGCTGTACGTGGTCGGTGGCAACTCCCGCGAACCGGATGCCGCCGCGACGCCCGAGATCGGGCGACTGTCCCTTCTCGCGCATCAACTGGGAATCCAGGACCGGGTGCGCTTCGTCGGCCAGCGGGACCGGCATGAGCTCGCGCGCTACTACGGCGCCGCGAACGTGTTCGTGACGACCCCATGGTACGAGCCGTTCGGCATCACCCCGCTCGAAGCGATGGCCTGCGCCCGTCCCGTCGTCGGCGCCGATGTCGGCGGCATCCGGTTCAGCGTGCTCCATCGCCGGACGGGATTCCTCGTGCCGCCCAGGGACCCGCTCGCCGTCGCCCGCTGCCTGGCACGCCTCTACCACGACCCTTCACTGGCGCGGAACATGGGTCGGCTCGGCCACACCCGCGCCACGGAATGCTTCACCTGGGCGACCGTGGTGGACCAGCTCGTTTCGGCCTATCGGGAGGCCGCGGCCTCCATCGGAGCAGCCCTCCCGGGCACGGATCACCTGGCCGCCACGCCCGTGGCGCCCCTTTCCGGCTCCGCCGCGGCGGCGCTCGGCACATGAACATGCGCATCGACGGGAGCAAGGCATGAGCGAGACACGAACGGAGGACCGCATCGGGCGTCGGGACGAACGCGTGGTCCTGATCACCGGTGCGGGCCGCGGACTCGGCGCCGCCATCGCCCGGCGGCTGGCGGTGGACGGCATGCGCATCGCGGCACTGGACCGTGACGCGGCGGGCGCGGAATCCATCGCCGCGTCCATCGGGCGGGAGTCCGGGCAGGCGATACCCGTCGTCGCGGACATTACCGATGAAGGTGCCGTGAATCGCTCCATCGAAACGACGATGTCGGCTTTCGGCCGTATCGACGTCCTCGTCAACAATGCCGCCATCGATATCACGGTCCCGATCGACGAGCTCGCCGTCGGCGACTGGAACCGCATCCTCGCGACCAACCTCGGCGCCCCCTTCATGATGACGCGCGCCGCGTTGCCGGAACTGCGGCGCCACGCGGGCTATATCGTGAACATCGCCTCGACCGCCTCCTGCCGGGCCTGGCCGAACGCATGCGGTTACCACGCCGCCAAGTGGGGACTGCTCGGTCTTTCCCGGGCCCTGCATGCCGAGCTGCGCCCGCAGGGCGTCAAGGTCACGGCCATCATTGCCGGCGGCATGCGGACGCCCTTCCTGCTCGACCGATTCCCGGACCTCGATCCGGGACTGCTGCAGGACCCGGCGAACGTGGCCGAGACGGTGCGGTTCGCCCTCTCGCAGCCAGCCGAGACGGTGATTCCCGAGCTCATGGTCCTGCCGATGAGGGAGACATCGTGGCCCTGAGGGCGGCAGCCTTCCTCGACAAGGACGGCACCCTGCTGGTGGACGTCCCGTACAACGTCGACCCCGCCCGCATGACGCTCGCACCCGGCGCTCCCGCGGGCCTGCGAGGACTCGCCCGTCTGGGGCTGGCGCTCGTCGTCGTCAGCAACCAGCCCGGCGTCGGCCTGGGCCGCTTCAGCCATGAGCGCCTCGACGGCGTCGCCGCGCGGCTGCGCGCGATGTTCCTCGAACAGGGTGCCCTGCTCGAGGGCTGCTACTGGTGCCCGCACCACCCCGGGGGAACGGTGGCCGGGTTCGCGCGTCGATGCGATTGCCGCAAGCCGTCACCGGCGCTCGTGTATCGCGCGGCGCGCGAGCTGGGCCTGGACCTGCGGCGCTCCTGGTTCGTCGGCGACATTCTCGACGATGTCGAGGCGGGCCGGCGCGCGGGCTGCCGCACGATCCTCCTCGACAACGGTGGCGAGACCGAGTGGCGCCAGGATTCGTCCTTCAGGATTCCGGACCGGATCGTCGCCGATCTTCACGAGGCGGCCCTGCACATCGCCACGTGCACGCGCGGGGAGATCCGGGCATGAGCACCGAGTGGGCATCGGCTCGCAACCTGCTGTGCATCCGGCTGGACAACATGGGGGATGTCCTCATGACCACGCCCGCGATGAAGGCACTGCGCGAATCCGCCCCGGGCAGGCGGCTGACCTTGCTGGCCTCGGCATCCGGTACGGCGCTCGCGCCCCATCTCGACTGCGTCGACGATGCGATCCGGTACGACGCTCCGTGGGTGAAGCAGGCCCCTGGCCCGGAGGGATACATGGACCTGGCCACCGTCGGAACGCTGTCCGCCCGCCGGTTCGATGCGGCGGTCATCTTCACGGTCTACAGCCAGAGCGCGCTACCCGCCGCCTTCCTGTGCCGGCTCGCCGGCATCCCCAGGGTCCTCGCCCATTGTCGCGAGAATCCGTATGCCCTCGTCACGGACTGGGTACGGGAGTCCGAACCCGACGACCAGGTGCGGCACGAGACGCAGCGACAGCTCGACCTGGTGGCCCACGTGGGGGCGCGCACCTCGGACACGCGCCTGGTGTTCGAGCCCGGCGAGCCAGCGCGTCGGCGCGTACGCGAACGGATGCGACAGCTCGGCATCGCCGGGGACGCGGCGTACGTCGTGCTGCACGCCGGCGCGACCGCCCCGTCGCGGACCTATCCGGCGGAGTCGTTCGCGACGGCCGCCCGCCTGCTGCTGCGCGACTTCGAGGGTCACCTGCTGCTCACCGGAACGAGCGGGGAGGCCGAGCGCGTCACGGCGCTGCGAGAAGCGATAGGGCATCCGCGGGCGCACGGACTTGCGGGGCTCCTCGACCTGGGCGAGCTCGGCGCGCTGATCGAGCGCGCCAGCGTGCTCATCGCGAACAACAGCGGTCCGGTCCATGTCGCGGCGGCCGTGGGCACCCCGGTGGTCGACCTGTACGCACTCACCAATCCGCAGCACACCCCGTGGAGGGTGAGGAACCGCGTCCTGTATCGCGACGTGCCGTGCAAGTACTGCTACCGGAGCGTGTGTGCCGCCGGGCACCACGCCTGCCTTGCCGGCGTCCCGCCCGCAGCGGTCGTCGCGGCCGCCCGCGCCGTGTGGCGGCACGAGACCGCGCCCTGCTGATCCCGGAGCCCGCATGCATACCCTGGGGATCAACGCCGTGTACCACGACTCCGCCGCCTGCCTCGTGCGCGATGGTGTCGTGATCGCCGCAGCGGAGGACGAGCGCTTCACGCATGTCAAGCATGGCAAGCGGCCGGTTCCGTTTTCGACCTGGGAGCTGCCGTTCCATGCCATCGACTACTGCCTGGCCGAAGCCGGCATCGCCCTGCACGACGTGGACCGGGTCGCATACTCGTTCGACCCCCGACTGCTCGGGAACTGGTCGGAGGATTCCACCATCGAGCTGCCTCTCCAGCCCTCGCGACACAGGCAGGCAAGCGGCCACGAGTCGCCATGGGACCCGCTGTTCCTGTCCCATGTGGTGAATGCGCCGCGCCAGCTCGTATCGGGCGCGCCGCTCCACTTGGCCGGGCGCCTGGGCGGCATCGACCTCGAATGGCTCGAGCCCCGCTGGCGCTTCGTCGAGCACCATCTCGCGCACGAGGCGAGCGCCTTCCTCGCGGCGCCCTTCGATGAGGCCGCTGTCCTCAGCATGGACGGCCGTGGCGAACGGGCGACGACCAGCTTCGGCCACCATGCCGACGGTCGATACCGCCGCTTGCGCCAGATCGACCTGCCGCACTCGCTGGGCCTGGTCTACGAGGAAGTTACCCGGTACCTCGGCTTCCTGCACTCGTCGGACGAGTACAAGGTCATGGCGCTGGCATCCTTCGGCGAGCCCCGGCATGTGGGCGAATTCCGCGACATCGTTCGTCGCGGCGAACGGGGCGACTACCGCGTCATGCCGTGCCGGCTCGCCGAGCGATTCGGCCCGCCCCGGACGCGCGGCGATCCGCTGGAAGCGTGTCACTACGACATCGCGCGCTCCCTGCAGGCGGTGCTCGAAGAGACCGTGATCGAGATGGCCCGATGGCTCCATGCCGAAACGGGCTGCCCGAATCTCGCCATGGCGGGCGGCGTAGCCCTCAACTGCGTCGCGAACGCCCGCGTGCGCGATCTCGGGCCGTTCGAGCGGGTCTGGGTGCAGCCGGCTGCCGGAGATGCGGGCACGGCCCTCGGCGCGGCCCTCTGGATCGACCATCTCGAGAGAGCCGGCCAGGGCGGTGGCCGGCGCTATCACATGGAGCACGCCTACCTCGGCCCCTCGTTCGGGGACGACGAGATCGAGGGCTTCCTTCGATGGAGCAAGCTTCCCTACCGGCGGCTGGACGACATCGCCGGGGAAACGGCCGAGCTGCTCGCGCGTGACCGCATCGTCGGATGGTTCCAGGGCCGGATGGAATTCGGCCCGCGTGCCCTCGGGGCGCGCTCCATTCTCGCTTCGCCGATCCATGCCGACATGCAGGCGAGGCTGAACGAGATCAAGGATCGCGAGGATTTCCGGCCGGTCGCTCCCGCCGTGCTGCGCGAGCGGGCGGCCGACTGGTTCCGTTGCGCCCGGCCCTCCGGATATGCGGCGCCCTTCATGCTCTTCGTGTTCGATGTCATCGAGGAACAGGCCGGACGCATCCCTGCGGTGTGCCATGTCGACGGCACCGCCCGGGTGCAGACGGTCGAACGCGACGCGCATCCCCTGTACCACGACCTGCTGGCGGCCTTCGAGCATAGGACCGGCGTGCCCATCCTGGTGAACACTTCCTTCAACACCCGGGGCGAGCCCATCGTCTGCACGCCACGCGACGCGGTCGAGTGCTTCTGGACCTCGCCACTCGATGCCCTGGTGATCGGATCCTTCCTGCTCGAGAAGGCGGCGAGATGAACCCTCCGCGCATCAGTGTGGTGGTGCCGACCTTCCGCCGGCCGGAGCTCCTTCGGCGGTGCCTCCTTGCGCTGTGCTCGCAGGATCTCGATCCAGGCGACTTCGAGATCGTCGTCGCCGACGACGGCCCGAGTCCCGGGACCGCGCGGGTCGTAAATGCGGTTCGCGAACGCCCGGGCAGCGCCGGGATCCGATACGTTCCGGTGCGCCTCACGCAGGGGCCGGCCGGCGCTCGCAACCTTGGCTGGCGCGCGGCGCAGGCGCCCTTCATTGCCTTCACCGACGACGACACGATTCCCCGCCCGGGCTGGCTGCGGGCAGGTCTCGCGGCGCTCGAGGCGGGCGCCGATGCGGCGGTCGGACGCACGATCGTCCCCGTGCCCGATGTACCGACCGACTATGAGCGAGGGGTGTCGGGCCTCGAGCGGGCCGAATTCATCACCGCGAACTGCTTCGTGCGCCGCCTGGCGCTCGAGCGCACGGGCGGCTTCGACGAGCGCTACGAGAAGGCGTGGCGGGAAGACTCCGATCTCCAGTTCGCCCTCCTGGATCGCGGCTTCTGGACCGTTTCCGCCCCGGAAGCGGTCGTCGTCCATCCGGTACGGCCAGCGCCGTGGGGAGTGAGCCTTTCGCAGCAGCGCCAGGTCATGTACGACGCGCTGCTCTACCGGAAGTACCCGCGTCACTATCGCCAGCGAATCCGGGCGGTGCCACCGATCGGGTATTACATGTCGGTCCTCGCACTGGTGGTCGGGACGGTCGCCCTGTTCACCGGGCGACCCTGGGTCGCCGCGGGAGGACTGTCGACCTGGGTCTTCCTCACGCTCGCACTGTGTCGACGCCGCCTGAGGGGCGCCTCGAGGTCGCCCCGCCACGTGCTGGAGATGCTCGCGACGTCCGCCCTCATACCCTCGCTCGCCCTCTTCTGGCGGGTGGTCGGCAGCATCCGCTACCGGGTCTTCTTCGCCTGAACACCATGGACAAGCGCCAGGTCCGGTCGATCGCGGTGTTCCGGGCGCTGCAGCTCGGCGACATGCTGTGCAGCATTCCCGCGCTCCGGGCCCTCCGGGGCGGGTTCCCCGCGGCGCGCATCAGTCTCGTGGGACTGCCGTCGGCAGCCCACCTGCTCGACCGGTATCCCGGCCTGGTGGACGAGCTGCTGCGGTTCCCGGGCGCTCCCGGCATGCCCGAGCAGCGGGCCAACCCCGGCGAGCTCGGCCGCTTCGTCGCCGATGCCCGATCCCGGCGCTTCGACCTCGTCATCCAGCTCCACGGCAGCGGCGAGCTCACCAACCGCATCGTCGCTCGCCTGGGCGCCCGGTTCCTGGCGGGCTTCGTGCCAGCCGGAACCCCGGCACCCCGAGGCTTCGTTCCCTGGCCAGAGGCCCTGCCCGAGCCGCTGCGCTACCTCCGCGTCACCCGGGCGCTCGGCATCCCGGACGACGGCCCTGCGTTCGACTTTCCCCTGCATGCGGCCGACCGCGTCGAGGCGTCCGCCCTGCTGGCCGAGGACGGGCTGGCGGCCGGGGAGTACATCTGCCTGCATGCGGGCGCGCGCCTGGCATCACGACGCTGGCCGCTCGTCCACTTCGCCCGCGTCGGCCGCATGCTGGCCAGCCGAGGCTGGCCCCTGGTGCTGACGGGAACCCGGGAGGAGCGGGTTCTGGTCGGCGAGCTGGACCATGCCTTGCGCGCGGATGGTGTTCCTCGCGCGCTGGTCCATCGCGTCGATGGCCGCACTTCCCTGGGCGGCATGGCCGCCATCGTGGGCGGCAGCCGCCTGCTGCTCGCGAACGACACCGGCGTGTCGCACATCGCGGCCGGCCTGCGACATCCCAGCGTGATCGTCGCGTCAGGCAGCGACGTACGCCGGTGGGCGCCCCTCGATGCGGGACGTCACCGGGTGTTGTGGGCCGATGCGCCCTGCCGGCCATGTGCCTTCGATCACTGTCCCCACGGCCATGCCTGCGCCTGGGACGTCGCGCCCGCCGCCGTCCTGGCCGCCATCGACGAGCAGCTCGAACGCCATGCCCATGCCGCGCACTGACCGCCGCCTGCGCATCCTGACGTGGCACGTCCACGGGAACTACCTGTACTACCTCAGCCAGGTGCCCCACGATTTCTGGCTCGTCACCCGGCCAGGCGATCCGCCCGGCCATGCGGGGCGGGTCGGGCAACTCCCCTGGGGCGGGAACGTCCACGAGGTTCCCGAAGCGCAGCTGCGAGGCAGGCCGTTCGACTGCGTGCTGTACCAGTCCGCCAGGCACTACCTGGAGGATCGCCTGCGTGTGCTCGACGACGACCAACGGGCGCTTCCGGCGATCTTCCTCGAGCACGACCCGCCACGGGAGCATCCGACCGATACGCTGCACCCGGTCCAGGACGAACGCATCCTGCTGGTGCATGTCACGCATTTCAATGCGCTGATGTGGGACAGCGGGATCACCCCTTCACGGGTGATCGAGCATGGCGTGCTCGTACCGGGCGGGGTTCGATACATCGGGGACCAGCCGCGCGGCATCGTGGTGGTGAACAACATGCGCCGACGCGGGCGCCGGCTCGGGCTCGACGTGTTCGAGGCCGCGCGGCGGCAGGTGCCGCTCGACCTCGTCGGGATGGACGCGCGAAGCCTGGGCGGCCTCGGCGAAGTCGGCAACCTGGAACTCGCCGGATTCACTTCTCGCTATCGCCTCTTCTTCAACCCGATCCGCTACACGAGCCTGGGGCTGTCGGTGATCGAGGCCATGATGGTCGGCCTTCCCGTCGTGGCCCTGGCGACGACCGAGGTCGCGACGGTGCTGCGTGACGGCGAGAGCGGGTTCCTCCATACCGACCCCGCGCGCCTGGTGGAGGACATGCATCGCCTCCTCGCCGACCCCGACATGGCGCGCGAGGTCGGTTCCGCCGGCCGAAGGCTCGCGCGCGAGCGCTTCGCGATCGACCGCTTCGTCGGCGACTGGCTCGCCGCCTTCGCGCACGTGACGACATGACAATCGACGACCGCCCACGACCCGGGAGAACGGCATGACGGCCTCCGGCCCCTCGAAGCGCATCCTCGTCACCGGCGGGGCCGGGTTTATCGGGTCGCATCTTTGTGAACGGCTGCTCGCCGCCGGAAACGAGGTGCTCTGCGTGGACAACTACTACACCGGGCGCCGGGCGAACGTGGCGCACCTGCTCGACGACCCGCGGTTCGAGGTCATGCGCCACGACATCACCTTCCCGCTCTACGTGGAGGTCGACCAGATCTACAACCTCGCGTGCCCTGCATCCCCGATCCACTACCAGTTCGATCCGGTACAGACGACCAAGACGAGCGTGCACGGCGCGATCAACATGCTGGGGCTCGCCAAGCGGGTCAAGGCGCGGATCCTCCAGGCGTCCACCAGCGAGGTGTACGGAGACCCGCGGATGCATCCGCAGCGCGAGGACTACTGGGGCCATGTGAACCCGATCGGGCCGCGCGCCTGCTACGACGAAGGCAAGCGCTGCGCCGAAACCCTGTTCGTGGACTACCACCGGCAACACGGCGTTTCGATCCGCATCGCGCGGATCTTCAACACCTACGGTCCGCGAATGCATCCCGACGACGGGCGGGTCGTGTCCAACTTCATCGTCCAGGCCCTGGCCGGGCGGCCGATCACCCTGCACGGGGACGGCAGCCAGACCCGCGCCTTCTGCTACGTCGACGACATGGTGGAGGCGCTCGTGCGCCTGATGGACTGCGAGGGGAACCTTTGCGCGCCGGTGAATCTCGGCAATCCGCAGGAGCTGAGCATCCGGGCGATCGCCGAGAAAGTCCTCGTCCTCACGGGCTCGGCGTCGCGCATCGAGTTCAGGCCGCTTCCCGCCGACGATCCCATGCAACGTTGTCCCGACATCGACCTGGCCCGCGCGGTGCTCGGCTGGAACCCGACGACCGGCCTCGACGAGGGCCTCGCCCGCACGATCCGTCATTTTCGCGGGATCGTGCCGCATGCCGCGCATCCGGCGACGCACGCAAGCGACTGAGCGCCGACCGGCCGCTGCCGGATCCGCCAGCGCCCCCTGTGACGGGCCGGGCCGCCCGCGATCGACATCGACGCCGAAAAGCCCGAAGATCGCTAGTTTCCCGTGTCCAAGTCAGCGCCGTGCCATCGATCAAGCTCGCCACCTGGAATGTGAACTCCCTGCGCGTCCGCCTGCCGCATGTCCTCGGCTGGCTGGCATCCAATCCGGTCGACGTCCTGGCCATACAGGAAACCAAGATCGTCGACGACAAGTTTCCCGTCGCCGAGCTCCGGGAGATCGGTTACGCCGCCGTCTTCAGCGGCCAGCCCACCTACAACGGCGTCGCCCTGCTGAGCCGGCTCGACACCGTCGGCGAGGGACGCGACGTGCGCGTGGGCAATCCGCTCTTCCCGGACGACCAGAAGCGGCTGATCGCCGCCCGCTACGGTGACCTCGATGTCTATTGCGCCTACTTTCCCAACGGCCAGGCGCCAGACTCCCCCAAGTTCACGTACAAGCTCGCCTGGATCGACGCCCTGAAGCAATGGCTCGACTCCACCCGGGACGGGCTCCCGCGCATCCTGCTCGGGGACTTCAACATCGCGCCCGAGGACCGTGACGTGCACGACCCTGCCGCCTGGGCCGGGAAGATCCACTGCACCGAGCCCGAGCGCGAGCGCTTCCGGTCGCTGATCGACTCGGGCTTCGTCGACGCGTTTCGCCGGTTCGACCAGCCGGAGCGGTCCTACTCCTGGTGGGACTACCGGATGCTCGCATTCCGCCGCAATGCCGGCCTGCGGATCGACTTCGCACTGGTCGACGAGCGCATCGCGGACCGAGTGATCGCCTGCACGATCGACCGCGAACCCCGCAAGCTGGAGAAGCCTTCGGACCATGCGCCGGTGATCGTCGAGATCGCCGCTACCTGATCCCTCAATCGGATTCGAGCCGCAGTTCCTGGATCTTGCGAGTGATCGTGTTGCGGCCGATGCCGAGGCGCGCGGCCGCATCGATCCGCTTGCCGCGGGTGTGCCGCAAGGCGGCCCGGATGACGGTCGATTCGAACTGCCGGGTAAGCCGGTCCATCAGGTCGCTGTCGCCGCCCTCGCGCGGCGTGTCGCCCTGGGCCGCGAGCATCGCACCGACCTCGCGCTCGAGCAGCTCGGCCCAGGCCCCGCCGGGCGCGCACAGCGTCTCGCCGCCCGGGCCCTGGCGCGGCGGGCTCGACGCGGCGGGTCCCGGCCTTTCCTCGGCCATCGCCGCGCCCGCCATGACGGGCGCGGGCGCGGAGGCGGGAGCGACGGCGGCCATGGTCGCCGTCGCAGCGGCCACGGCGACGGACTCCCGCAGCTCCGGAGGCAGGTCCTTCGCATCGACCGTCTGGCTTGGCGCCATCACGGTGAGCCAGTTGCATACGTTCTCGAGCTGGCGCACGTTTCCCGGCCAGGAGAACGACTTCATGACCTCGAGGGCGGCTTCCGTCAGGCGCTTGGGATCGCCGCCCAGCTCGCTCGCGCTCTTCTGGAGGAAATGACGGGCAAGCAGCGGGATGTCCTCGACCCGCTCGCGCAGTGGCGGCAGGCGCAGCCGGATCACGTTCAGGCGATGGAAGAGATCCTCCCGGAACAGGCCCTGGCGCACCCGTTCCTCGAGGTTCTGGTGCGTGGCCGCGATCACCCTCACGTTCGACGTAATGGGCTGGTGGCCGCCCACGCGGTAGAACTGCCCGTCCGAGAGGACGCGCAGGAGCCGGGTCTGCAGCTCGGCCGGCATGTCCCCGATCTCGTCGAGGAACAGCGTACCGCCGTCGGCCTGTTCGAAGCGGCCGCGACGCATCTGCTGGGCCCCGGTGAAGGAGCCCCGCTCGTGCCCGAAGAGCTCCGACTCGAGCAGGTCGCGCGGGATCGCCGCCGTATTGAGTGCGACGAAAGGCTGCGATGCGCGCTGGCTGTGCCGATGCAGCGCGCGGGCAACCAGCTCCTTGCCGGTGCCCGATTCGCCCGTGACGAGGACCGTCACGTTCGACTGCGACAGCCGCCCGATGGCGCGGAAGACCTCCTGCATCGCCGGCGCGTGGCCGAGCATGTCGAGCCCTTCCTGCACCTGGTCCTCGGGGGCCGCGGTGAGGGTGTGCTCATCGACCGCCCTGCGGATCAGCTCGACCGCGGCCTGCACGTCGAAGGGCTTGGGCAGGTATTCGAAGGCGCCCCCCTGGAACGCGGCCACCGCGCTCTCGAGATCGGAGAACGCGGTCATGATGATGACGGGCAGCCCGGGCCAGCGCGCCTTCATCCGCTCGAGCAGCTCGATGCCGTTCTCCCCGGGCATCCGGATGTCCGAGACAAGCACCCGGGGCTGCTCGCGCCCGAGCGCTGCCAGGCAGTCGTGCGCGGATGCGAAGGCCCTCACGTCCAACCCCGCGCGCTGCAGTGCGCGCTCGAGGACCCAGCGTATCGACTGGTCGTCGTCGACGACCCATACGGATTCCGTCACCTGCACATCACTCCCGTCCCTTGCGCCGGCACCGGCCTGCTTCAGGCCAGCGGCAGCAACATGCGGAAATCGGTGCGCCCCGGCCTGCTCTCGCAGTCGATCAGCCCTCCGTGCTGCTGCACGAAGCTCTGCGCGATCGACAGGCCCAGCCCGCTGCCGCCCTCGCGGCCCGACACCAGCGGGAAGAACACGCGTTCGCGGATCTCCTCGGGGATGCCCGGGCCGTTGTCGATCACATGCAATTCCAGTGCCAGTTTGTACACCTTTCTGTCGATCGTCACGAGGCGTGCGACGCGGGTGCGCAGCTCGATGACGCCACGGCCGTCCATGGCCTGCGCGGCATTGCGCACGAGGTTCAGCAAGGCCTGGATTAGCTGCTCCTTGTCGCCGGTGATCTCGGGCAGGCTCGCGTCATAGTCGCGATGGATCTCGAGGGTCTCGGGGAACTCCGACTGGACCACCATCCGGACGCGCTCGCAGACCTCGTGGATGTTGAGCGGTGCGACCTTCCGGGCCTTGCGATGCGGCGCGAGCAGGCGATCGACCAGCGCCTGCAACCGGTCCGCCTCCTTGATGATGACCTGCGTGTACTCGCGCAGCTCGGGCGATTCGAGCTCCAGTTCGAGCAGCTGGGCCGCTCCGCGCAGCCCCCCGAGCGGGTTCTTGATCTCGTGCGCGAGATTGCGCACCAGCTCGCGATTCGCCTCGGCCGAGCCGAGCAGGTGCGCCTCGCGATCCTGCCGCTGGCGATGATCGGTCTCGCGGAACTCGACCAGCACGGCAACCATCGGGTCCTCGACGGGTACCGCGATCGCATGGAGTTCGAGCGGCGCATGGCCGGGGCGCTCCAGCGCCAATTCGGTGCGGATCTCGTCGAACCGGTTCGAGGTCGCCTCGGCGAGCAGCGAGTCGATCGGCGAGCCGTCGACGAAGATGGACGAGAAGCGGTCCCCGGCATGCCGGCGCCAGGAGATCTGGAAGAGCTGCTCGGCCGCCAGGTTCATGTATTGCGCGTGGCCGCGCTCGTCCAGCAGCACCACGGCGCTCGCGAGAAGGTCGAGCCCCGCGAAGCGCGGTTCCAGGTCCTGCCGGCGCTCAGCGGGGCAAGGCATCGATCTCGCGACGGATCGACGCGACATTGGCCTCCGCCGTGGCGATCTCGTTCCTGAGCCGCTCGACCCGGTCGAGGTACTTCTGGTAGTTGCGCTCGCTGCCCAGCCTGTCCGGCTGACCGCCCTTGTACTCGGCCTCGAGCGCCGCGAGGCGCTCCTCCTCCTTGCGCAGCTCCCGCTCGAGGATCTGGCGGCGCTCCTCGTCGCGGGCGCGCTGGGTCGAGGCGTCCACCCGCGGAAAATCGGGCCGGGGCTGCGCCTTCGCGGGAGCCGGCGGCGGCGCGGGGGCCGGAATGGTGGTGAGCGCGGGCAGCTCCACCCGCCGGCAGTCCTTGCGATCGCGCCCGGGCCTGGCATTGCTGTACTCGACGACGCCGTCCGGGTTCTCGCAGCGCCAGATCTCCGCCCGGGCCGGGGCATGTCCCAGCGCCAGGCAGGCTGCGGCCAGCGCCACGGCGGGCATCCGCTTCAACGGAAAGGCGATCATCCTTGCATCCTCATGCTGCGAAGAAAAAGGGGCGCCGCTTCGGCGCCCCCTGTCGTTCCGAAGGCCCCTGGCCAATCAGAGCGAATAGTACATGTCGAATTCGCAGGGATGCGTGGCCATGCGGAACCGCGTGACCTCGGCCATCTTCAGCTCGATGTAGGCATCGATCAGCGAGTCGCTGAACACCCCGCCCCGGGTGAGGAACTCGCGATCCCGGTCGAGCGCCTCCAGCGCCTGGTCGAGCGAGCTCGCGACCGTGGGGATCTTCTTGCCCTCTTCCGGCGGCAGGTCGTAAAGGTTCTTGTCGGCGGCCTCGCCCGGGTGGATCTTGTTCTGGATCCCGTCGATACCGGCCATCAGCATCGCCGCGAAGGCCAGGTAGGGGTTGGCCATGGGGTCCGGGAAGCGGACCTCGATCCGGCGGCCCTTCGGGTTGCTCACGTGCGGGATGCGGATGGAGGCCGAGCGGTTGCGCGACGAATAGGCGAGCATCACCGGGGCCTCGAAGCCGGGAACGAGCCGCTTGTACGAGTTGGTCGACGGGTTCGTGATGGCGTTCAGGGCGCGGGCGTGCTTGATGATCCCGCCGATGTAGTACAGGGCGAGGTCCGACAGCCCGGCGTACTTGTCGCCGGCGAAGAGGTTCTCCCCGTCCTTCCAGATCGACTGGTGGGTATGCATCCCCGAACCGTTGTCGCCCACCAGGGGCTTGGGCATGAAGGTCGCGGTCTTGCCGTAGCTGTGGGCCACGTTGTGGACCACGTACTTCAGGCGCTGCGTCCAGTCGGCGCGGGTGACCAGCTCGGCGAAGCGGGTGCCGATCTCGCACTGGCCGGCGCCCGCCACCTCGTGGTGGTGCACCTCGACCGGGATGCCCATCTGCTCGAGGATGAGGCACATCTCCGACCTCATGTCCTGCAGCGAATCGACCGGCGGCACCGGGAAGTAGCCGCCCTTCACGCTCGGGCGATGGGCGAGGTTGCCGCCCTCGAACTCCTTGCCGCTCGACCAGGTGGCCTCCTCGCTGTTGATCTTGAAGAACGCGCCCCCCATCTCGTTGCCCCAGGTGACGGAGTCGAAGACGAAGAACTCCGGCTCCGGTCCGAAATAGGCCGTGTCACCGATCCCGCTCGACTTGAGATAGGCCTCGGCGCGACGCGCGAGCGAGCGCGGGTCGCGCTCGTAGCCCTTGCCGTCGGAAGGCTCGATGACGTCGCAGGTCAGCAGCAGGGTGCTTTCCTCGCGGAAGGGGTCGATGACGGCGGTGGCCGGATCGGGGATGAGGAGCATGTCCGAGGCCTCGATGCCTTTCCAGCCCGCGATGGAGGAGCCGTCGAAGGCGTGGCCCGAACTGAACTTGTCCTCGTCGAACTGGGACACGGGCACCGAGACGTGCTGCTCCTTGCCGCGCGTGTCGGTGAACCGGAAATCGACGAACTTGACCTCGTTGTCCGAGATCATCTTGATGACATCCTTGGCCGTGGCCATGAGCGGCTTCTCCTGGTGACTACTACGACTCGAATGGGGGTTGTGGATCCGGACAGACCGGCCTCGCGCGTCGGACGATTCTGGGGGTTTTCCCGCACGCCAGCAACGCGCAAAGGGCTATAGCAGCATCCATGCCACCTCCCCGCCCGGTGCAGGCTGTGGGCCGCTCGGCGCCTGCGCGGCTTGCGGGCGTCCCGCGCCGGGATCGAGCGCCGCATGCACCAAAAGAGAGCGCCCCATCGTGGGGCGCTGTCGCAACTGCCGCACCACCTCGGTGCGTCAAGGCGCGTCGGCCGGTTTCCAGTTGGCGTACTGCTCGCGCAGCTTCGCCTTCCAGAACTTGCCCGTCGACGTGCGCGGGATCTCGTCGAGGAACTCGACCGCGTCCGGGAGCTGCCAGCTCGCGAAGGAACACGACAGGTGCCGGCGCAGCTCCTCGGCCTTCAGGGTGGCGCCCGGCTTGAGGACCACGCAGGCGAGCGGCCGCTCCGCCCACTTGGGATGCGGGACCGCGATTACCGCCGCCTCGGCGACGGCGGGATGGGCCATGATGGCGTTCTCCAGGTCAACCGAGCTGATCCATTCACCGCCGGATTTGATCAAGTCCTTTGTCCTATCGGCGATTCGCATGAAGCCATGGGAATCGATCGCCGCCACGTCGCCCGTCCGCAGCCAGCCGTCCTCGCTGAACTTCTCGGGATCGTGTCCATCGCCGTGATACGAACCGGTGATGTACGGTCCGCGGGTCTGCAGTTCGCCGACCGCCTGCCCATCCCACGGACAGGTCCTGCCCTCGTCATCGACGATGCGGACCTCCACCAGGGGCACGGGAACACCCTGCAGCGCGCGCAGCCGGAACCATTCGTCCTCGCCGATGTCCACCAGTTCCGGCTTGCGATTGAAAACCGTGGCGAGCGGCGAGGTCTCGGTCATGCCCCAGCCCTGGGCGAGTTCGATGCCGTTTCGCGCAAAGGCGCGAATCAGCGATTCCGGCGCCGCGGAGCCCCCCACCAGGCTGCGCATGCCCTCCGGCAGCTTCCAGCGGCCCGGGTGGGCCTCGTAGGTCTGGATCAGCGAGAGCCAGATCGTCGGCACCCCGAGCGACAAGGTCGGCGGCTCGATCTGCATCAGGTCGAGGAGGTCGTCGGGATGCAGGTGCGGACCCGGGAACACAAGCCTGGCGCCGTTCATTACGGCCGCGTACGGAACGCCCCAGCTGTTCGCGTGGAACATGGGAGTCACCGGCAGAACGACATCCCGCGATCCGATGCGAACCGCGTCCGGCAGGCTGGCCACCAGGGAATGAAGGACGGTCGAGCGGTGCGAATAGACGACGCCCTTCGGCCTGCCCGTGGTGCCCGAGGTGTAGCACATGGACACCGGGTCGTTCTCGTCGTGCTCGACGTACCGGAATGCGTCGGCCTCTTCGGGCGAGGCCAGCATCGACTCGTAGTCCTCGAGGGCCGGGGCCCCTTCGATCGCGCCGTGCGACTCGAGCGGCTTGCCCGAGAACCGGTAGACGAACACCCGTTCGAACCGGTGCAGCGGCGCCACCGCCTTCAGCAGGGGCAGGAGCACGTCGTCGACGATGATGAAGCGATCCTGGGCATGCGCGGCGATCCAGCCGATGTCCTCGGGCGAGAGCCGAAGGTTGAGGGTATGCATCACCCCGCCCGCGGCCGGGATCCCGAAGTACGCCTCCAGGTGGGCATGGTGGTTCCAGCAGAGGGTGGCGACCCGGTCGCCCTTCTTCAGCCCCGCCTTGAGCAGGCCGGCGGCGAGTCGCCGGGTACGCTGGTGGAACTCGCGATAGGTATGCCGTACGAGCGACTTGTCCGGGAGCCGCGAGATCACCGCCTGCTCGGGGAAGATGGTTCCGGCCCTCTCGAGAATGTCGTTCAGCGAAAGGGGCCGTTGCATCATCGTCGTCTTCATGGTGTCTCCTCGTGGCGGTCGGCTGCCTCCGATCGGGCCTCGCCGTTATCGCCAACGATCTTAAGTGGCGGCATCAGGCGCCGCAACTCTCCGAGGGACCGTGGAAACCCGGTATTCGGCGCCGAAGGATCGAGCCGGCGCGCGGGTGGAACCGCTAGGCGCCGGTGCGCTCCGGGTCGGGCAGGAAGCGCTCCTGCAGGTCGTTCAGGAACCGGCGCCCCAGCGGAGTCGCGCGGATCCGCGAGGGATCCGGATCGAGCAGGCCGTCCGCGGCCGCCTCGGCCAGCGACTTGCCGAACGCGTCGAGCCGGAGGCCGGTGTGCGCTGGGAACAGCGCGGCCGGCACGCCCTCGACCAGGCGCAGTGCATTCAGCATGAACTCGAAGCAGAGATCGGCCGGTGCCAGCCGGCGCCGGATCTCCACCGGCTCGCCTTCGGCCACCGCGCGCCGGTATCGGGCCGGGTGTCGCCAGCGCTGCTCGCGCTCGATCCTGTCGTGGAAGCTCAGCTTGCCGTGCGCGCCGGCGCCGATGCCGAGGTAGTCGCCGAACTGCCAGTAGTTCAGGTTGTGGAGGCAGCGATGTCCCGGCCGCGCCCAGGCGGAAACCTCGTAGTTCTCGAAACCTGCGCCGCCCAGGACCGCCTCCACCATGTCCTGCATGTCGGCGGCCTCGTCCTGCCCGGGCACCACCGGCGGACGGGCGGCGAAGAGCGTGTTCGGTTCGATCGCCAGGTGGTAGCAGGAGAGATGCGGCGGATCGAACGACAGCGCGGTGCGCAGGTCGGCCTCGCATTCGGCGAGCGTCTGGCCCGGCAGCGCGTACATCAGGTCGATGTTGAAGGTCTCGAAGCAGCGCGCGGCCGTCTCGATCGCGGCGCGCGCCTGGTCGCCGTCGTGGATCCGGCCGATCGCCCGGAGGGCACGATCCGAGAAGCTCTGCACACCGATCGAGAGCCGGTTGACACCCGCCTGCGCATAGCCCTCGAAGCGCTCGCGCTCGAACGTGCCGGGATTGGCCTCCATCGTGACCTCTGCCCCGGCGAGGAGGATGACCCTCGCCCGGATTCCGGCGAGCAGGCGATCGATCGCCTCCGGCGAGAACAGGCTCGGCGTGCCCCCGCCGAGGAACACCGTCTGGACGCTGCGTCCCCAGACCTGCGGCAGGGCCGACTCGAGATCGGCGAGCAAGGTGTCGATGTAGCCGGCCTCGTCGAGCCCGCCGCGTTGCTCGTGCGAGTTGAAGTCGCAGTACGGGCACTTGCGTACGCACCATGGCAGGTGCACGTAGAGCGACAGCGGCGGCGGCGGAACCACGCCCGACGCGCGCGAGGGGCGCTGCAGGGAGACGACCTGCGAATGACGATCAGCCATGGCGACGGAGCGCCCGCGGGGCCTGGACCCGGGCGACGGCAGTCACCTTTCCCGCGCCCCGTCGTCCCCGGGCGAGGTTTCGTCGCGCAGGCGCGCAATCAGGTTCGCCATCGCCTTTCCGCGGTGGCTCAGCGCATTCTTGCGCGCCGGGTCCAGCTCGGCGGCGCTCAGTTCTTCACCGTCGGGGAGGAAGAGCGGATCGTAGCCAAAGCCGTGAGTGCCGCGCGCCGCATCGCCGATCCGACCGTGCCAGCTGCCCTCGGCGATCAGCGGGCGGGGATCGTCCGCATGCCGCAGGAGGACGAGCGCGCAATGGAAGCAGGCGCGCCGGTCCCGCTCCCCCTCGAGCGCCGCCAGCAGCCGGGCATTGTTGGCCGCGTCGCCCCGCTCGCCGCCCGCCGCCTCCGAGTAGCGAGCCGACAGGACGCCCGGGGCGCCGCCGAGGGCGGCCACGCAAAGGCCCGAGTCGTCGGCGAGCGCGGGCAGTCCGGTGTGCCGGCTGGCATGGCGCGCCTTGGCGATGGCATTTTCCACGAAGCTCGGCCAGGGCTCCTCGGCATCCGGCACCCCGAGCTCGCCCTGCGCCACCAGCTCGAATCCCAGGGGCGCGAGCAGGGCGCGCAACTCCGCGAGCTTGCCGGCATTGCCCGAAGCCAGCACGATCCGCCGACCTGCCTTCATGGTGTCTTCGTCGAACCCGGAAGCGGCGCCGCGAGCGCCTCGCGCTGGAGCTCGACCAGCCTCGCGATGCCCGTGGCCGCATAGTCGAGCAACCGCTCGAGCTGGGCACGCGAGAAGGGATCGCCCTCGGCCGTGCCCTGCACTTCCACGATCCCGCCGCTTCCCGTCATGACGACATTGCAGTCCGCGTCGCAGCCGGAGTCCTCCTCGTAGTCGAGATCGAGGACCGGCTCTCCCTGGTACAGCCCCACCGACACCGCCGCGACATGGTCGAGGATCGGCTCGCCCGCGAGCAGGCCCGCTTCACGCAGCCCCGCCACGGCGTC
This sequence comes from uncultured Burkholderiaceae bacterium, assembly GCA_964509685.1. Classification (GTDB taxonomy): domain Bacteria; phylum Pseudomonadota; class Gammaproteobacteria; order Burkholderiales; family Burkholderiaceae_E; genus JAMLIN01. The sequence continues at coordinate 11,861 of CAZDYQ010000015.1, read as the reverse complement.
GGCCGCGGCAACGAAGGCGCCCGTGATCGCCGCGCATCGGGTTCCGCCGTCGGCCTGCAGCACGTCGCAATCCAGGGTGAGGGTGCGCTCGCCCAGCGCCTTGCGGTCGAAGACCGCCCTCAGGCTGCGCCCGATCAGGCGCTGGATCTCCAGGCTGCGACCGGATTGCCGGCCCGCGGCGGCCTCGCGCCCGGATCGCGTGTGCGTCGCGCGCGGCAACATGCCGTACTCTGCCGTGACCCAGCCCTCCCCCGCGCCGCGCAGGAAGCCCGGCACCTTGTCCTCGACGCTGGCGGTACACAGGACGCGCGTGTGCCCGAATTCCACGAGCACCGAGCCTTCGGCATAGCGCGTGTAGCCGCGCGTCAACCGGACCGGACGCAGTTCGTCCGGGCGGCGCCCGCCGGGGCGGCTCATCCCTGGCCCCCGCTGCGCTCGATCGCCGCGCGGATCTCGGCGATCGTGCGCTCGATCTCGTCTTCGGAGAGGTCCTCGCCCTGGGCGGCCTCCTCGTCGACCGGCCCGAGCGCGATGGTGGTGGTGATGGCGCCATCGGGCACGCTCGCCGACGACAGGCCCTCGCCCAGCCCGTCGCCCTCCCAGCGCATCGCGACGGCCGTCGCGTTGTCGGCAAAGGGTCCGAGCATCTCGACCGCGTCGCGCACGAGCAGGGGGATGCCCTCGGCAACCGGCGTGCCGGAGAGGCGATCGCAGACCGTGTCCTCGTCGTATGCCGACCAGACACCGTCGCTGCACAGCATCAGCAGGTCGCCCGGTTCGAGCTGCGGTGCGCCGCCCAGCTCGATGGTGGGCTCGAACGGGGAACCCAGGCAGTTGAGCACCTTGTTGCGCTCCGGATGGGTCTCCTGCTCGTGGGGCTGGATCAGCCCGAGGTTGAGCAGGTTCTGCACCTTCGAATGGTCCTGTGTGCGCGCGAGGCACACGCCGCGACGAATCCAGTAGAGCCGGGAATCCCCCGCATGCGCCCACCAGGCCCGTCCGTCCTGCACGATGCAGGCCACCACCGTGGTTCGAGGCGACTCGGGCAGGCGATGGAGCTGCTGGTAGCGCAGGATCTCGCGGTGACCATGGCGCAGCGTGCGATCGAGGAACTCCGCGGGATCCGCGAGCGACGGCCTGGCCGCCTGCTGGAAGTCCGCCGCGGCCGTCTGCATCGCGATCTGTGCGGCCACCTCCCCACGAAGATGGCCGCCCATGCCGTCGGCCACGATCATCAGCAGGGCGTCGCGCGTGAAACAGTAGCCCATGCGATCCTGGTTGGCCGCACGCTGGCCGATGTCCGTATCCTGGTAGATCGAGAAGCGCAACAAGGACTCCACGTTGTCAGCCCGGCAAGCTCAGCGAACCGCTGCGGTCTTCCCGCCGGCGAAACGGCAGGCGCGCGGCAAGGCTGTCGATCCAGCGCCCGAGCGAACGGTCGGGCGGCTGCGACCCCGAATCACGAGCGATCCGGCGCAGGGCGCGCTGCAACGCGAATACGCTCTGCGGGCGCTCCAGCGGGCTCAGCTTGAGGCACCAGGCGACGAGCTCCACCAGGGGCGCCGAGTAGGCGCCGGATTCGCCGAGCCTCGCCAGGGCGGCGGGCAGCTTGTCCTCTAGCTCCCGCTTGTCGGCGGGTTGCGGCGGCGCGCCCGCCATGCAGGCGAACATGCTCGCCCCGAGGCTGTAGACGTCGGACCATGGGCCCAGCTGGCGATTGCGCCGGTACAGCTCGGGCGCGGCGAAGCCCGGGGTATACATCGGGAAGAGCTTGGGGCTGTCCGCGTCGAGCGCCCGGCGTGCCGCGCCGAAATCGAGCAGCAGCGGCGTGCCGTCCAGGCGCAGGTAGATGTTGGCCGGCTTGAGGTCGAGATGGAGCAGCCGGTTGGCGTGTACCTCGCGCAGGCCGTTCATCACCTGCGTGAAGACCGCGATGACGTGGCGCTCGGCCAGTACGCCCATCTTCGGCCCCTTGCCGCGGTTTCGCAGCACGAGCTCCTGCAGGCTACGGCCGCGCTCGTAGGCCATCACCATGTAGACGGTGCCGTTGGCCCGGAAGAAGTTGACCACCCGCACGACGTTGGGGTGGAAGATCTGGGCAAGCGCGCGCCCTTCCTCGAAGAAGCACTTCAGGCCATTGCGGAAGGTGGCGATGTTCTTGTCCTCGATCGCCGGGACGAGCTCGCCCTCCTGGCGCTTCACGAGCGAGCTCGGGAGGTATTCCTTGATCGCGAACTGCTCGCCGCGCGCATCCTCGGCGAGATACACGATCGAGAACCCGCCGCTGGCGATGCGCCGTACGATACGATAGCCGCCGATCTCCAGGCCGTCGGGCAGCGGGGCATTGGTCTGCGATCCCATCCCCCGGATTTTAAAGGTCTTTTGGTACCAGAGGAGGACCAGTGTCCCAAACGTCGCGGGCACACCGCATCCAGAGCATGACCGGCTACGCCAGCGGCACCCGCGAGACGCCCCTCGGCCAGCTCGCCGTCGAATGGCGCAGCGTCAATTCCCGCTACCTCGACCTCGCGTTCCGGGTGCCGGACGAGCTGCGGGCCGCCGAGCCCGCACTGCGCGCCGCGGTGACGCGCGCGGCGCGCCGGGGCAAGATCGAATGCCGCATCAGCCTGCGGCCCAGGGCCCTCGGTCCCGACGCCCGCCTCGACGAGCAGCTCGTCGCGCGCCTGCTCGCCAGCATCGCGCAGCTGCGCGAACGCGATCCGGACCTGGCACCGGCGAGCATCGGGGACGTGCTCCGCTTCCCCGGCGTGTTTGCCGACGCGGGCTCGCCCGAGACCCTGGTCCCGGAGGCCGTCGAACTCGGCACCGAGCTGCTCGCCGACTTCACCGCGACGCGGGAGCGCGAGGGCGCGCGCCTTGTGGCGGTGATCCTGGAGCGGCTCGACGCGATGTCGCAGCGGGTGGCCACCTTGCACGAGCGCACGCCCGAGTTGCGGGCGGCCTTCGAGACGCGCCTCGCCGAGCGCATCGAGGCCGCCATCGCTTCCGTGCCGGGTGCGGCCGCCCTGCCTCCCGACGAGACCCTCGCCCGCATCCGGCAGGAGGTTGCCGCATACGGACTGCGGATCGATGTCGCGGAAGAGATCGACCGGCTCGCGACGCACATCGACGAATGCCGCCGCATCCTGTCCGGCCCCGGGCCCGTCGGCAAGCGGCTCGACTTCATGGTGCAGGAACTCAATCGCGAGGCGAACACCCTCGGCTCCAAGGCGGCGGCCGTGGACCTGACCCGCACCGCGGTGGACCTGAAGGTCCTCATCGAACAGGTGCGCGAGCAGGTGCAGAACCTGGAATGACCTTCCGGCCGCGAGCCGGGGCGGGCCTCCTCCCGAGGCCCCCGGACCGTGCCCCTCAGTCCCCGGGCGCCGACCCGAACTCGCGCTCGATCCAGTCGTCCAACAGGGCCTTCTCGAACTTCAGGCGTTCGCCGTCGTAGCGGCCGCCACGCGCCATGAACATCGGGTCGCGCAGGCTTCGCTGGCCCGACCGCAGCACCATGCCCTCCCCGTCGACCAGGCGGAAGCGCACGTCGATTCGCGGCGGATAGACATCCCGAACGATCCGCATCTCCGGCGCCCGGGCACGCCAGGGTTCCGCCTGCCCCGCCATGTCGATGTCGGTGATCGTGACCTCGAGGCGCTGGCCCTCGGCGAGCAGCGCCCCGGCGCGGCGCTCGATATGGCGTCGCAACTCGCGGAGGTTCGCTTCGCGCTCACTGGCGTTGACCGGCGAGGTCGCGATGTCGGTGAAGCGCTCCGGCTCGACGAACGCCACCCGAACGGGGCCGTTGCCGCCCTCCTGCGTGTCCGGCATGGCCAGCGGAGGGCCGGCGCAGGCGGCCAGGGCGAGCACCCCGGCGATCGTGATCGAGGCGAAGGAGGCTCCTGAACGCATGTCGTCACTCCCGTGCGTCCGGGGATTTCATCCTATCCGGCGCCGGGCGGGATGGCGCGGGCGCGCGCCGCGAGGTCGACGAGCACTTCACGCAGCTGCGCGGCGTTCGACAGCGGCGCATCGAACTCCAGTCGTTCGATCCGCTCCCCGCTCATCATGTCGATGCCATGCGCATCGAGGGACACGATCCGCCAGTCGCCCGGCTCGGCGCGGCACAGCCTCGTGGCGTAGAGCGACACGGCATCGGCATGGTCCCGGTTCATGTGCTCGATGGCGCCGCGCTCCCCGGCGGCAAGCGCCGCCAGCGGTCCGGTATCGTCATTGTCCGGCATATCGCCGTCCAGGAAATCGACGGGCGCCAGATCGAATGCCCGTCCGAAGCCACCGACGAGGACCGCTCGCGCCGGCTCGAGGCGAAAGAACGCGAAGTCGCCGAAACCGGCATACAGGGCCGCCTTTGGATGGCGCGCAAGGAAGCGGGCGCGAACCCGCTCGTCCGCGGGTGACCCCCGGTCCAGTCGCCGCGCGCGACCGAGCACCGTGATACGCGGATGGGCCAGCGGATCCCCGCGACCCGGCTCGCCGAGCAGCAGGCTGCATCGCGGGTCCGCATCGATCGCGGCCGTATGCGGCGACAGCGCGGACAGCAGCATCACCGGCGCGCCGTCGATGTCGGGCGCGACGGCCGCCCGGCTCGCCCAGGGGTGCCCCGTGCCCTTCTCGAGCACCGCCAGCGAACCGAATCGCGCGGTGCGCACCAGTCGACGGGCGAGCGCCCTCGCCCCGTCGTCGATCGGCCGCAGCACGGCATCGCGTGAGGCCATCGACCCCATGCTAGGCGCCCAGCGCCGCGATTCCTGCCCGTGCCACCTGCGCATCCTCCGTGGATTTCACGCCGCTCACGCCGACGGCACCGACGCAGTGGCCATTCCTCACGATCGGGACGCCGCCCTCCAGCATGCCCTCCAGCTCCGGGGCGCTCAGGAAGGAGGAGCGACCTCCGTTGATCATGTCCTCGTAGGACTTGCTTTCACGCCGCCCGATGGCCGCGGTCCTCGCCTTGGCCGGCGCGATGTGGGCGGAGATCGGCGCGGCGCCGTCGAGGCGCTGCAGCCAGAGGAGATGGCCGCCATCATCCACGATGGCAATGCTCACCGCCCAGTCGTTCTTCAGGGCTTCGGCCTCGGCGGCCTGCGCGATGGCCTTGAGGTCGGCGAGTTCCAGGATCGGCTTGTTCTTCATGGACAGGTACCTGAGCTGTGGAAAGGAGACCCGCGCGATGCGCCGGTCCGTGCAACGGTAACTCATCGCGGCGATCGATTCGCGACCAGCAGGCTATCGAGCAGGCGGGCCACATGGATCGCCTTGCGGCCCGCGCCATCGGCCACCTGGTGGCGGCAGCTGGTGCCGTCCGCCACGACGATCGCATCGGGGCGGCCCCGCACCGCCGGCAGCAAGGAAGCCTCGGCCATGGCCATGGAGACATCGTAATGCTCGCGCTCGTAACCGAAACTCCCGGCCATCCCGCAGCATGAACCCTCGACCAGCTCGGGCGCGGCCCCAGGGACCATGCGCAGGACGTCGAGGAGCGGGCCGATCGCCCCGAAGGCCTTCTGGTGGCAATGCCCGTGAACGAGGATCGGCGCGTCGGTCCGCGCCAGCTCGAGCGAGAAGCGGCCTGCCGCGAACTCGCGGGCGACGAATTCCTCGAACAGCAGCGCCTGCGAGGCGACGCTTCGCGCCCCGTCGCCCAGGCCCATGACCAGGGCTTCGTCGCGCAGGGTCAGCAGGCACGCCGGTTCGAGGCCGACGATCGGAATGCCGGCGGCCGCAAGCGGCGCGAGTACCTCGACCAGGGCGGCGACGCTCGCCCTCGCCCGCCCGACCATGCCGGCCGCCAGCCAGGTCCGGCCGCAGCAGTAGTGTGCGCGATCCCTTGCCGGGACGTGCAGCTGGTAGCCGGCCGCCCGGAGGACGCGGGCCGCCGCCCGCGCGTTCTCGCTCTCGAAGACGCCGTTGAAGGTATCGACGAAGAGGACGACGATCCGCTCCCCGGCCGCGGCACGCTCGAGCGCGGCCTGTCGGTCGAGGAACCCGGCGCCGGCGGTCCCGCGCCAGAAGGTGTCGGCGCGCCAGCGCGGCAGCGAGCGGTGCCGCGAGATCCCGAGCGCCCGCTCCCCGAGCCAGCGCAACGCGCGCGAGCTCGCGGGCAGGTTGGCCAGCCATGGCGCCCGGCTCGCGGCATGCGCATAGGCGGGCAGTTGCGCGAACAGCCTGTCGCGCACGGAGTGGCCCTGCCGCGCCTTGTAGTGCGCGAGGAACTCGAGCTTCATCCGGGCCATGTCGATACCGGTGGGGCACTCGCGCCTGCAGCCCTTGCAGGCGACGCAAAGATCCATCGCCTCGCGCATTGCCTCCCCGGTCAGGGCGTCCGGCCCCAGCTGTCCCGAGAGGGCGAGGCGCAACGTGTTCGCGCGACCGCGGGTAAGGTGCCGCTCGTCGCGCGTGACCCGGAAGCTCGGGCACATGGTGCCGGCATCGAACTTCCGGCAATGGCCGTTGTTGTTGCACATCTCCACGGCCTTGGCGAAGCCGCCGGTCACGTCGCCGCCGGTCCCGGGCGGCGTGGTGACCTCGGTGACCGGGTCCGCATGCACGTTCCAGGCGGACCAGTCGAGCACGGGTTCGATCGGGATGCGGCGGTACGGCCGTGGGGCGCCGTCCGGCGGGAAGCGGAAGAGCGAGACATCGTCCATCCGCGGCGTATCGACGATCTTGCCCGGATTGAACAGGCCCGTCGGGTCGAAGTGCCGCTTGATCTCGCGAAAGGCGGAATCGATCTCCGGACCGAACTGCCAGGCGATCCACTCGCCCCGGCACAGGCCGTCGCCGTGCTCCCCGCTGTAGGCCCCCCGGAACTTGCGCACCAGCGCCGCGGCCTCCTCGGCGATCGCCCGCATCTTCGCGGCCCCGTCCGTGCGCATGTCGAGGATCGGCCGGACATGCAGGGTTCCCACCGAGGCATGCGCATACCAGGTGCCGCGCGTGCCGTGCCTTGCGAACACCTCGGTCAGCGCGTCCGTGTACTCGGCCAGATGCTCGAGCGGAACCGCGCAGTCCTCGATGAAGCTCACCGGCTTGCCGTCGCCCTTGAGGCTCATCATGATGTTGAGCCCGGCCTTGCGCACCTCCCACACGCCCTTCTGCGCAACGTCGTCGGCCATCCGCACCACGCTGCCCGGCAGGCCCAGGTCCCCCATCAGCTCGACGAGCCGCTCGAGCCTGGCGAGCAGCGCGGCCTTCTCCTCCCCCGAGAACTCCACCAGCAGGATCGCATCGGGCCGCCCGATCAGCGCGGCCTCGATCGTCGGGCGGAAAGCGGGATTGGCAAGGCTCAGCTCGAGCATCGTCCGGTCCACGAGCTCCACCGCCGTGGGGCCGAGCCGGACGATGTGCTGCGCCGATTCCATCGCCGCCCGGAAGGTCGGGAAGTTCACCACGCCAAGCACCTTCGCTCCGGGCAAGGGGCTCAGCCTGAGCCTGAGCGAACGGGTATAGGTCAGGGTCCCCTCGGAGCCGACCAGCAGGTGCGCGAGGTTCACGCTGCCGTCGCCGGTGTAGGGTCGTTCGCTGCGACAGTCGAAAATGTCGAGGTTGTATCCCCCCACGCGCCGCATCACCCGCGGCCATCGCTCGTGGATGGCGGCTCGATGCCGCCTCGCCAGCTCCTCCACGAACCGGGCGATCCGGGCGGTACGCCCGGTCGCCTGCGCGACCGGACCGAAGTCCAGCAGCTCGCCGTCGGCCATCCACGCCCGCATGCCCAGCACGTTGTGGACCATGTTGCCGTAGGCGATGGACCGGGAGCCGCAGGAATTGTTGCCCGCCATGCCGCCCAGCGTGGCCTGCGCGCTGGTCGAGACGTCCACCGGGAACCAGAGCCCGTGGCGCCTCAACTGCGCGTTCAGCTCGTCGAGCGCGAGGCCCGGCTCCACCTCGGCCACACGTTCCTCGACATCCACGGAGAGGATCCCGCGGAGATGTCGGCTGTTGTCGATCACCAGCGCCGCGCCGACGGTCTGGCCGCACTGGCTCGTGCCCGCGCCGCGAGGCAGGACCGGTACGCCGAGCTCGCGCGCGACCTGCAGCGCGACGGCGATGTCCTCGTCGCAGCTCGGCACGAACACGCCGACCGGCATGATCTGGTAGATCGACGCATCGGTCGCGTAGCGACCGCGCGAGGCCGTATCGAAGAGGACTTCGCCCCGGGTCTCGGCACGCAGGCGGCGCGCGAGCGCCGCGCGGACCTCGTCCGCCGGCAGCGTGGTGCCGCGTACGGGAGACGAAGGGGAAACGGGCGCGCTCGACATGGGAAACTCTCCGCGAGGCATTTTGCACGCAATCCATCCCGTCCGAACGGAGCCGCCATGCCCACGCTCGACTTCCATCCCGCCGGCCGACACTTCCTCCAGATCCCCGGGCCCAGCCCGGTCCCCGATCGCATCCTGCGGGCCGTGAGCCTGCCGACCATCGATCACCGGGGTCCGGAGTTCGGCCAGCTCGGGCGAACGGTGCTCGAGGGAATGCGGCGGGTCTTCCGGACGAGCCAGCCGGTGGTCATCTACTCCTCGTCCGCGACGGGCGCCTGGGAGGCGGCGCTCTGCAACACCCTGGGAGCCGGCGACCGGGTGCTCGTGTACGAGACCGGGCATTTCGCCTCGCTGTGGCGGGGCGTGGCCGCCCGGCTCGGGCTCGATGTCGAGGTGCTTGCCTGGGCAGGACCCGACGAGCTCCTGCCGGATGCGCCGCACTGGCGCCGTCCCGTGCAGCCGGACATGATCGAGGACCGCCTGCGTCGCGATACCGATCGGAGGATCAAGGCGGTATGCGTCGTGCACAACGAGACATCCACCGGCGTCGTCTCCGACATCGCCTCCGTGCGGGCCGCGATCGATGCCGCGGGCCATCCCGCCCTGCTGATGGTCGACACCGTTTCAGGGCTGGCCTGCATGGACTACCGGCACGACGAATGGGGTGTCGACGTCTCCGTCGGCGGCTCGCAGAAGGGCCTCATGCTTCCCCCCGGCCTAGGTTTCAATGCGCTATCGGCGCGCGCCCTGGAAGCCTCGCGCCGGCCGGGGCTGCCGAGGTCGTACTGGGCCTGGGGGCCCATCCTGGAGATGAACGAGGACGGATACTGGCCCTCCACGCCCAGCACCAACCTGCTCTACGGACTCGCCGAATCGCTCGACATGCTGCTGGCCGAGGGACTGGACAACGTCTTCGCCCGGCACCGACGCTGGGCGGCCGGGGTGCGAGCCGCCGTCGAGGCCTGGGGCCTTCCCGTCCAGTGCGCCGAGCCGGCGGCCTGCTCGCCGGCGCTCACCGGCGTCCTGATGCCCGAGGGCGTCGACGCGGACGCGTTGCGCCGCCTGGTCCATGCCCGCTTCGACCTCTCCCTCGGCACGGGCCTTGGCCGGCTCAAGGGCCGCATGTTCCGCATGGGCCACCTCGGCGACAGCAACGACCTCACCCTCGTGGCCATGGTCGCCGGCGTCGAGATGGGCCTGCGGCTCTCGGGAGTCGAGCTCTCCGGCAGCGGCGTGCAGGCGGCGATGGCGCACTTCGCGGCCGAGCCCGCCGGGATTCGCCAGGACGGCGCGGCACCGGCGGCGGGGATCAGTCCTTCCCGCGCTCCAGCTTCTCCCGGTGCGGATCCCCTTCCGGAAGCAGGTTCCTGAGGTAGTCCCGCCGCTTCCACTCCGGCGCGGGCGGCGTCCCCTGACCGGGGCGCGGCACGTACGGCGACGGCAGCGCCTGTCCCAGCCGGGGCATGTAGCGCGGGCAGTTCGGGTAGATCTCGCACTCCACCCGCACCACGAGCTTCGCGCCGTGGTGGCGCGCGACGACCTCCGGGTTCTCGACGATCGTCGCCTTCCCGTTGATGCGCACGCGCAGCGAGGTGCCGTCGAACCGCAGGAAGAGCAGGCCGACGTTCGGATTGCGGGCGATGTTCCCCAGCGTGCGGTACATCGAGTTGCCGTCGTACTCGGGGAACTCGATGACGTTGTCGCCCACGATCCGGACGAAGCCGGGATCCCCCGACTTGATACTGCAGTCGACGTAGTCGCCCCAGGCGGTGGCAATGAAGAAGAAGGACGCGGACTCGATCAGCTCGCGGTCGCTGTCCCAGAACGCCTCGTGGCGGCGATGGCGCTCGAGCGCGTCGGCGACCCTGCGCCCGTCGAAGCGGTCCTGCAGCTCGCGCATTCCCTCGTGGTAGAACGGTCCCCTTTCCATGGCGGCGGTCCTCGATGTCGTTCGTCGGTTCCAGTGCCCGTGCGCCGCCCCGGCAATGCGGAAGCTTCTTCTCCCGTCCAGCCGGCAAGGCGATTGGTAAGATACCCGACCGACGAAAGACAGCCCCGATGAGCCCCACTTCCCAGTCCGGCAGCCTGTTCGTGATCTCCGCGCCCTCGGGCGCCGGCAAGACCTCGCTGGTGCGCGCCCTCCTCGGCGAGCTGCCCAACCTCCGGCTTTCGGTGTCCTGCACGACGCGCCCGGCCCGCCCGGGCGAGGTGAACGGCGTGGACTACGAGTTCCTCGACCGCGACGAATTCATCCGCCGGCGCGACGCGGGCGACTTCCTCGAATGGGCGGAGGTGCACGACAACCTCTATGCCACCTCCCGGGCCTGGATCGAGGAGCGGATGGCCGCCGGCGAGGACGTCATCCTGGAGATCGACTGGCAGGGCGCCGTGCAGGTGCGGCGCCAGTTCCCCGATGCGGTGCTGGTGTTCATCGCCCCGCCGTCGATCGAGGAGCTGCGCCGCCGCCTGGAAAGCCGCGGACAGGACAGCCCCGAAGTCATCGAGCAGCGTATCCAGGCGGCGCGACCCGAACTGGCCCAGGCCGGCCGGTTCGAATATGTTATTATTAATCAAGAGTTTGCCGGCGCGCTTCGGCAGCTTTCCGCCATCGTCGAGGCGGCGAGGTGTCGGTTCGCGCAGCAACGCAGCCGGCACCGGGCGCTGTTCGACGGCCTCGGGATCCGAGAAGCGCGCATCCAACCGGAGTAAGCATGGCCCGTATCACCGTCGAAGATTGCCTCAGGCACATCCCCAACCGCTTCGAGCTGACGCTGGCGGCCACCTACCGGGCGCGCATGCTGGCCCAGGGCCATGCCCCGAAGGTCGAGTCGCGCGACAAGCCCACGGTCACGGCCCTGCGCGAGATCGCCGCCGGGAAGGTCGGCATCGAGATGCTCAGGCGGGTGCCAACCTGAGGCGGCGCCAGCCATTTCCCGTGCTGGCGCCCCAGCAATCTCCCTAATTTCCCCCAGGTCGGGTAGGCTTGCAGTATGGGGCCCCCTCTGACCGAAACACCCGCGAGAATCCGCGAGACCGCCGGTCCCATCGCCGGCGAGCGGATACGCCCCGGCGCGCCCGATCCCGACTCGCCGGAAGGCGGTCGTCCCTACGTCGAGTATCGGTTCGGGCCCGGCTCGCGCCCGGGCCAGTCCGTCGCCACGCTCGCCACACTGAACGAAGCCATCGGCTACCTGTCCGAGGAAGACCGGCGGCGCATCCGCGAGGCCTACCGCTTCGGCGACGAGGCGCACCTCGGCCAGTTCCGCAGCAGCGGCGAGCCCTACATCTCCCACCCGATCGCGGTGGCCGAGATCTGCGCGAGCTGGAAGCTCGACGCCGAGTCGCTGATGGCGGCCCTGCTGCATGACACGATCGAGGATTCCTCGGTCACCAAGCAGACGATCCACGAGCGCTTCGGTCCCCAGGTCGCGGAGATCGTCGACGGGCTCTCCAAGCTGGACCGGGTCGCGTTCTCCTCCAAGGAACAGCAGCAGGCCGAGAGCTTCCGCAAGATGCTGCTCGCCATGGCGCGCGACGTGCGCGTCATCCTCATCAAGCTGGCCGACCGGCTGCACA